>JABJPQ010000518.1 GCA_018663815.1 Halobacteriovoraceae bacterium
CGGTGAACATAAGATTCATTATCCTGTGGTAGAGAAAAGTTGATAACATGAGTAAGGTCACTTACATCAATTCCTCTGGCCGCAACATCAGTACAAACAAGTAAGCTGATTCTTTTTTGTTTAAATTTTCTCATAGTAAGGTCACGTTGCTCTTGTGACATATCTCCATGGAGAGCATCAGAAGCAAATCCGCGTACATTTAATTCATCTGTTAACTCTTTTGCACCAACTTTAGTTCGCATAAAAACAATTGCATAAGTATTTTGGTTATAATCAAGAAAGCGGCAAAGTGCTTCGGCCATATCACGTCGACTTACAATACAGTATTTTTGATCAACAGAATCTGAGGTTAGAATTTTTTGAGTAACTTTAACTAGCTCTGGATTACAAAAATGTTTATTAATAAGATTTAGGATTTGTCTTGGCATTGTTGCTGAGAACATCCAAATTTTCTTCTCAGGAACTTCAGCTAAAATTTCTTGAACATCATCAAAAAATCCCATATCAAGCATTTCATCTGCTTCATCTAAAATAACATATTTACACTTTTCTAAATCAAAAGCACCACGGCCCATGACATCTAAAAGTCTCCCAGGTGTTCCCACGATGACCTGAGGTTTCTTGGTTCTTAAATCTCTTAATTGTCCTGAGATTGAGACACCACCATAAACGGCCAAAGTTCTTACTGGCTCAAACTTTGAAAGTTTATTAATTTCTTCACATATTTGATTAGCCAGCTCTCTTGTTGGCGCAATAACCATTGCTTGAATATGTCTTGCTTTTAAGTCTAGCTTTTCAAGTAACGGCAGCGTAAAAGCTGCTGTTTTACCTGTTCCAGTTTGAGCTTGTCCAATAAAGTCAATTTCATCTGCAATAAGCATTGGAATTGATTTTTCTTGAATTTCGGTTGGTTCTTTGAAGCCCATAGCTTCAATGGCCTTCATAGAAGACGCTCGCAGATTTAAATCTGTAAATAACATGATTTGTCCTTGTAGTCGTAACTGAGTAAACATTTGCCCAGTGGTTTATCCACCGAGTTCCTGTGTGCAGTATGCTACTAGGCGCTTAGTGGAATTTAAAATTTTGATGGTTGTATCATAGAAAAATGTAATGACAAGAGAATACTAACGCAGTGTAATTAATGCAAAATGCATGAGTATCTAAAACCCTTCTCTATGATTAGATGATTTAAAAATATAATCAACACCTGACATGGACTTAATTTTTTAAAGCCAAGGAAGAAACACAAAACGGTTTTGGTAATCACCAGAAACTCTATCAAATAAATAACAAGGAAGACCTAGGTATGCATGATGAGCCTCATGATGATTTTAATTAAATAAACACACTAATAAATTTGGGGAATATTAATGAGCTAATGTGTTTAACTTGTTCTTGATATTTTAGGGGCTTAACAAACATACAAGGTAGTAAGACTTAATAAAACAGGTTTTTAGTATGGACAAAAGTAGCTACAATTAACAAAGCACTTACTCAATTGAGATAAGTTTCTAAATTCGACATTGCTTAAACATTTCCTCGTATTGCTCAACTACTTTTTTCTTAGAAACCATCGGAGTAATACAAATTCCACCGGCACAACCTTTATTTTCAAGTATTCCCGCTACACTTAAAAAGTCTTTTGCTTCAGGCGTTCCGGGTGTGATCTCTAAACGTAGCATTTCTTCACCGTAATCCTTTTCAAGCTTTTGCATGATCTTCTCATCTCCACGAATTCGAGCAAGATTAACACGATTAAGTACTTTTTCATCAGGTATTTCAATCTTGTGCTCAGCTAGAACATTTTGAATTCTTGCAAGACGTAAATGTTTATCAGTAAAATCCAGATTTAGTTTTTTAATTTTCTCTGCTAAAATAATTTGATCCGCTTCACCCAATGATGAAATCTTATCAGTTAGCTTTAAGTACTCATCTTCAGGTAATCCATCGAACAATGCTTTATGAAATACTTTATTTTTACCCAGTTCACTCTTACCTAGTGTTTTTCTTCCTTTATTAATCGCTTTGCGAGCACGGTAAGCCTGACCTACTTTAAAGCCAAATGGTGCAGTTGCAAGATCAACCATAAGAAAAGCCCATGCTTCCTGGGTTTCAAGCATAGCTTCTCTAGCCTCTTCTTGTCTTTTACTTCCAAGCATAACCAAAGCGTCAAGACTATGGTCCTTAAACTCAAAGTGGTTATATTCTTTAATAGTCACGGCACCCGTTGCTGCGACAGCGACACCTGAAAGCCATAAACATGGAGGACCACAAACCGTAGAGCCTGCTATACCAAACCCCATACTTAAGAGAGCTCCACCTATTTGAAAGCCAGTTAACTCTCCTGAAATATCATTTTTTCTCGCCTTTTCAAGAGCTACACAATGTGCTTGTTGAAATGATTTTAAGTATGGTGCTAATTGAGTCTTGGGTCCAAATTTTTTCAATGTTGTTTGTAAAAAATCATTCTCAACTTTTTTTACAAATTCAGCGTCTTGTATTAAACCTTGTCCTTTAGTCTCACAAATTTTTTCGATTAGCTCATCATTTTTAGTAACTTTATATTTTACTTCATCTTGATAAAGTGATTGAAATTTCTCTTTAAATGTTGGGTTTTTCTTTAAAAAGTCAGTTATCTTTACTTGAGCAATATCAGCTCCCATTTTATCATCACCAAAAGATTTAATCAGGCTAGCAACTTCACGCATCAAATCTTTTCCTCCTTCAGTTCTTCTTAGTTTTTTTAAACTATTTTTCATTAATGGTGTTTTTCGAAAATCTCCCATTTGTGTTTCATACTTAGTCGTTTTTAGCATATTTTTAGCAAAGTTTCCCATTTTATCATAGTGATCGTTCTCCCTAATATACATAGGATCCTTAAATATTAAATCATTAATTAGCTTTAGCTCTGTTTCACTTTTTTCCTTTAATTTTTCAACGTTATCCATTGTTGTTTTTAATAAATTAGTTTGTTCTTTTTTGTAAATAATACATTTATCTTTATTATAACTAAGCTTAGCAATTGTATTACACGGTGAAGTCGAAAGTGCTCCCGTCGGTAAATAACGAACCTCACCTCTATTAATATTTTTAATTTTATCACCAAGTTTTTTTAAACTTTCATCATAAGCTTCGATGAGACTTTTAAGTTGAGGTCTTTTTTCTACACCTTTTTCCGCAGCAATAAGACCCATCAGCTTATTTGATAAAATCAGGTTTCTCGTTTTATCATTAGTAAATTTTTTACGATAATTATCAAATTGATTATCTATATGTCTGATTCTACTACTAATACCAAAGATTTCTTTGGAGCAATTATACTCATTACCCATATGCCTATCTTTAAGAGGTAACCTCAGATCAAGCTCATCAAATGGAGCAATTAAATCTCTTTTTTGATCAAGTAGTTTAGCTATAGCAACTTTAGCAATGTTGTTTTCAAACTCAAAATGTTTAAAGTCAGTGGATAATTTGAGAATATCCTCTAGAACTGATTCCTGATCATTTATTTCCTGCGAATTACATGTTTTAAACTTATGATCTTTTTTACAATACTTTGGGGCTAATTTACCAAACTCATCTTTAACTGCAACTGCGTCACTTTCCTTCCCTTTTTCTATCCTCTTATCTTCAACAACTTTTAGTTTTTTGGATTCAAGAGGTTTTTGAGAGACTTCCATAGCGAAGAGTGGGTGAAAATTTGAACAGAATAATATTATTAGTAGTTTTTTCATAGATCACTTATCGGTACTTTCATTTATCCCTTTAGTTCATTTTATTTCTTTCCTTATTTTTAAATTTATTTAACTATTTTCCGATAAAGTCTCATGTTAAAGACTCTTTTCATATTATCATTATTTATCTCTATAGCAGCTCTAAGCCAGCCTCTCTACACAACCAAGGGAGACAAAGGAAATGCAGCTATTGATGGCACTGACGGTGTAAGTCCTGGTGCCCATGGAGGGCATGCAATCGCTCCAACTGACGCCCAACACTCCGGTCCAATAACTCTCAATATTCGAGAGGTTAAAGATACTGATGGTAAGCTTAGATTTAAAATCTCAAGTGATATGCGCAATGCGGATGGTACAATTAAAGGGCAGTTTGATCATTTATTTGAAGTTGATCAAAATGGTTTTATTCTTCAGGATCATACTGGTCTCACTAAACATGTTGAGGAAATAAAGTTTGATTCTAGTGGAGCAACCTCTCATGGTGGAGGAGATGGAGGGGATGGAAAGAAAGGTCCTAGAGGACCTAACGGTAACAATGCCACTCGTTGGACCAACGGTGAAAGTGGAGGAACAGGTGGATCTGGTGGTAATGCTGGTCTTGGAACTAATCCTTCCCAAAGTGGAAATGCTGCAAAAACAAATGTAAATGTTCCTCATGATCAGACCCATCTTCTCATGCACCTTGAAGAGGATTCATCTGGACTTATGGATGGTAATATAAAAGGTGGTGCTAAAACATGGCCTGGAAAACATGGAGTACCAGGCCAAGGTGGTGAAGGTGGTAGTGGTGGTTCGAGCTACAGCTGGACAACAACAACAAATCATACCCGCTCTGGGTCAGACGGGAAAACTGAACACTACACCGAAACACATCACCACTCAAACCCAGGTGGAAGTAATGGTTCAAGAGGCCCGAGAGGATTTGCTCAAAACTCAATATTAAGAGACAAACCAGCCGGAAAAAATGCTCAAATGGCCATAAATATAACCCAAGCTAACGGAGAAGTAACAACTTATAAAAATGGCCGTTACGATTTAAGTATCGTGCAAGATGCTGAGTATAAATCTGCGGCTGCTTATAATGGAATTGTAGATGGTATCATTGAGCCAGATGAAATGGTTAGTGTAAAATACACCATTAGAAATACTTCAGATATGCCTACTCCTAAACGAGTCGCTCACCTCGCTGTCTTAGATTCTCAGGGTGTAAGATCAACGGATAAAACTCATATCGTGGATATTCCAGAGCTAAAGCCTGGGCAAACATGGGTAACCGAGAGCATTTATATCAAGGCTACCTCAGATATTAAACTACCTGTTAAAGGTGATGCTACTGTTGAAAAAGGTAAGCTAACTCCAAGAGTTACTCAATCAGGAACTGGTGCTCCAGGTGATGAAAAAGTATATAAAAGAGCCGATAGAAAAACGGGCTTTGATATCCAACAAGCCGCAAAACTTGATGATCAAGTTGATATCAAAGGATCTAGATCTCTTGTTCCAGGTAGCGAAGAAACATGGGTTGAGATTAAGCTAATTAACAACTCTAATATCAGTGCCATTGGTAGAGACACAGACACACCGAGACAATTTAGTACGCGCCAACAATTTTTAGCCGTTGATGGCATAGGTCCAGATGATATAATTGTCACCAACGAAGCTGGAAATGAAATTAGTCTCAAAGAAGAACTTATTGCTGAACATAAAAAAATTCCAAAGGGTGAATCAAAAACTCTAAAGCTTAAAATTAAAATAAAACCAGGAATGACTCCGTACTCTAGTGGAAAACTTCAAACAATTCTTAATCGAGGAGCTCTGAATGACTTATTAGGCTCTCAGGATATTCAAGTGCAAGATGTAGAAATACAAGCGGTTAAACTTTTTGATCCCCACAAAAAACCAGATGTAATCTTGGTAACTAATTCTGAAACTAGTAAAGAAGCTGTTGCCGCTTATAAAGAAAAAATGAAAAAGCTAGGCAAGGTGGTTGAAGATTATAATATTTCTTATTATTCCGCTTTTGATATTGATAAACCTCCCCTGAGTGAACTTGATTCAAAAAAAACAACCATTATGGTTATGAATAATGAATATGGCCCTGAGACACATCAAGCTGGAAACAGGCTTAAATTAGGTCAGACATTAGATGCTGTTCACAATAAGAAAATGAAAATTATGTTCTTAGGTCCTGGCTCACCAGGATCAGATCTTGCAACTAGATTATCCCCCGCGGTTAAGAAGAAAGAAGATTTAAAGGTTAAAAAACATGCTTCAAAAAATAAATTTAACAAAGCTCAAAAAAAATCAAAAAGCCAAACCTCAACGATTGCCACTGATAATGCAGATGAAATCCAAGTTAAACAAAGATTTGTCTATGGAAAAACTAATCATAAGAAATTAAAAAAACAGGCGGAAGCACAAAAAGATCATCTTAATATGATTGATCCCAGGGGACGATATGTTGTGGTCAGAAGTAAGCATAATGATGGGTACAAACCAACAGGAAATTTCTGGGATGATCTTATGCCAGGATTGCGAAATTTTTTCTCTAGTCGCCCAGTTGGATCTTACACCATTTTACGAACAAGTGATATTGATGACTCTGGAGTTAGTAACTTAAAAGTTAGTCAAAAAACCATGAATGATCCTAACTTTATTAAAGGCTATGACTTTGAACTTGCTTACATTAAACAATTAGATTTTGAAGAAAAACTTGATCTACTAGATAATTTAAAAGGAACAGATGAGCTCTTTAAAAAAGATAGCGCACTTTACAATGCCATTATCTCAGACCTCGCGGAAGAGCAGGCCATACTAAGAGATTCAAAGGATGCAAACCCTCGTAAACTAAAAGAGTTATCTCAATACAATTTTAAAAATAAAATAAATCCCGCAACGAAAAAATTTGATTTTTTTGTTGAGCTTTTTTCTGAGTTAAATCACTTAAACATAGTTTCAAAAAAAAGTATGTTTAATAGACTTGCCTCTCATAATAAAAAACATCTCAAATATTTCAAAAAAAATTCATCCCTCTTTAAGGGATCTGGTCAAAATAATAAAGACAAATTTTTTGATAAAGTTGAAGCTAGAAGTGATGAAAAAATGACTAAACTTAAAGAACAAAGAGCAGAAAACAAAGTAAAAATTAAAGCAGCTAGACATGAACAATACAAAAATCTTCCTTGGTGGAAAAAGCCAATTACAGTTTTCCTTTCGGATCCTGAGCTTGATGGAGATAAAAAAAATCTTCAAGCAACATTACACCCGGTTGAATCAAAAACATTTTTAATTGAATCTAATAGACAAAGAGGCTTTGGAATAGATATCGGTCGAAATATAATGCCAGAAAACGTTGTTACCGGAGAAGAAGTATACGCGCGAGAACAACGATCAAAAGCCAATTACGATAATAAAGTAGATGAAAAAGTTGCTTATGAGTCTCATCAAAGAAAGAAAAGTACTGGAAGAGCCGTCGCAAAGTCTCTTACTTCTGGAGTTAATCACGATCTTAACGAATGCATTTTAAAAGCTTTAACAGGTCATTAACTTCATTTAGCTTTACTTCCCCCAGATAAAACGATAAAAAATGGCATGACAGATCAAGAAAAAGACAGACTTGTAGCTTATTTTGACACTCTAAAAGATAAAAATGCTGAACAAGTTATGAGTAAAGTTGAAAATCACCTAGATGATGAAGCAATAGAAATATTCGTGGAGCATATTGAAGATTTTTACGGTGTAGAAGATGATGAAGAGCTTGGAATGTTAGCCCAACTCATGATCTCTGGTTATATTGCAGCTAAAGAAACTGCCACTCCACTTAATTAGAGTTGATTTTCTACTTCCTTCCAAAATCTACGCATTAACGACGTTTCAAGTAAAAAATAATTGGCTTTTTGTACCGATTCTAAAAATGGCTTATTTTCAGCCTTAACCTCTAAATACCTTAGGTATTCCCAAAACTCATGTGAGGTCTCTCCCTCAATAAAAAGTTTCTTTAAGTTTTCAAAATTCCCATTATTAGTTTCTGCGCAACTTAATGTCCAATGGCCATGTGAGCATGAATACTCAGCAATTGGAAAAATCATTTTAAAATACCCTCGCAACTGAATTAAAACATCAGCGCTACGATGGACCTCTCCAAGAGGGCCTAATTTTACTAGGTTAGATATGTCATCCGTGTAGGAGAGCTTAAATAAAAGAATAATCTTATTTTCTTCTATTTTGAGCCACCAGCTATCACCTGGATCTGAGATGTTTAATACCCTTTCTTCAAAGATTGAAAATCTTTTATTTCCAAGTTGGGCTCTAATATTTTGGGCTATCTCAAAACGATCACACTCAAAAAATTGCAGCTTCGTTTCAATGGGTTCATCCCCTTCATTTAAACGTAAAGCAGGAAACATATCTGGGTGTTTTATAATATTTTTGTATTCTTTTTTTAAATTAGCAGTAGGATGAATTCTTAAAACAAAGGTCGATGATTTTTTTTGTAAATGATAAATAAGTCCGGGAACTTCCTCTGGCAGCTTTTCATCTTTTGCAAATAGCTTTGCGAAAAAGCCCGATCCAGCTTTTGGCTTTTCAAGATCGTTAAACGTCTCTTGAACGAGAAAATTAATATCATCAAACATAAACATCCTTGTTCGTATTTAAATTTTATAGCTTACCAAAGTGACGGAATGATCTGTAACGCAATTAAAACAATTATTGAGCTAAAATCAAAAGGTAAATCCTTTGGTAAGATTTTTCTAATAGGATCACAGGTAAAACCAGCAAGCTTTTTTACCATTTTAGCCCATTCATGATGCTTATATTGAGGTATATAGCTCAACACAATATCTGCTAAAATTATCCATGTATAAATGCCAATTAATAATCGTATCATATCACTATAGTTTAAAAATATTAGTATGTGATGGCAAAGACTTTTTAAGCTAGATGCGGTAATTTACCAGATAACTTGAAAGTGTCAAAAAACCAACGGAGAGCCAAAAAGCTTTTACAGCGTGAAGCGGAAACCTCTTTACTGCAACATGCCCCAATCCACCAACTATTAACCAAATCACCATTTTAATATTTAACCAAAGTGGCCATACTCCAGGCGCAGCAAATTTCTTCAAGCCCATACCTGCAACCATGATTAAAAGAAGACTAAGCCCGGTAATTATTTTTTGCTTCTTTGATGAATTCCCTGTGTAGGCTGCAACACCAAACATAGAGAAAAAAATCACAATAGAGACTATATGTAATATCCGATAAAATTCAAAACTCATAATTAACTCCTATATTTTGCTTAAAACAGCCTTAAATAAATCCCAAAATTGTTCAACACTTGGGATGTAGACTCTCTCCTCAGGGGAGTGAGCACCTTTAATAGTTGGGCCAAAAGAAACAACTTCAATTGGACCTATCTTATCCTTTAATATCCCACACTCAAGTCCAGCATGGATAGCAGTAATTTCAGGTTTTTCGTGATAAATTTCAGTATACGTTTTTTTAACCAAATCAAGTACCGAATTCTTTCTTACTGGCTTCCAACTTGGATATTCGGAATGATTTTCGACCATCATTCCAAAAATATCACCTAAGGTTTTAATTTCTCTTTCTAGTCGCCTCACTTCTTCACGATCAAAAAATCGTAATGAGCTTTGAGTGTAGGTATTTCCATTTACCACAAAGAATCTGGCTAAGTTATTACTGACTCCTACAAGCTTTTGATCTTCTAAATCTCGGCTATGAGCTCCATGAGGAAATAAGACAAGGTACTTAATAACCTTTTGAGCCTCTTCATTATCAAGTACTTTACCTGAAAAATGAGGCTGTTCCACAAGCGTAAAAGACAAATTTTGATCATTTTGAGGAAGAAAATTTTGCCATTTTTTAATTAATAAAGCTCCTATTTCCTCTAATTTCTCCTTATTTTTAAGGTCAAAAAGAAGAACGGCCTGAGCGTCTCTTGGAATAATATTATGTGCTTTACCCGCTCTAATTTCATGAATTTCAAAAGGAAAACTCCAATTTATCTCATCTAATAACTCGGCTAAAAACTTAATAGCATTTCCACGTTGCTCATGAATATCAACGCCAGAATGACCACCTAAGAAACCTTCCACCTGTAATTTGAAACAAGAAAATCCTTCAGCAGGAGAAACTTGTTGTACTTTACTATTTAGCTCGTAATCAATTCCACCGGCACAACCAATATATAAACTTCCCCACTCTTCAGTATCAAGATTTAGCATTTTTTTACCGCTCAGATACTTTTCCTCAAGCCCAAGAGCACCATTTAGCCCTGTTTCCTCATCGACGGTAAAAAGTAATTCCAGTGGTGGGTGTACTAATGACTCATCAAAGATTGTCGCTAAAGCAGCGGCACATCCTATTCCATTATCGGCTCCCAAAGTCGTCCCTTCCGCTTTTAGCCAATCTCCATCAACCTTTGTTTGAATGGCATCTTCATTAAAATCAATTTGGATATCATGAAGAGCATCTGTAACCATATCAATATGATTTTGAATAATAACGGAATCATCTTTTTCTCTACCATTTTTTCCTGGAACATAAATAATGATATTTCCCGCTTGATCAACGACGTGTTTCAGTTTGTGAGCAATGGCAATATTTTCCAAATAAAGAGTAATTTTCTCTTCTCGTTTACTCGGTCTTGGTGTTTGAGTAAAATCATAAAAAATATTCCATAGATGTTTCGGACTTTGTGGATAATTTTGTGGTTTCATTGTATTCTCCAGTAATATCAAGCATCGTTTATATTCAAAAAGTGCAAATGACAAAGTCATGCCAACAACGCCTTTACAATCGTTTCAACGCCTCTTATGAATCAATAAAGAAGAAGAATATAGCATTTAAAACATGATTTATCATCTTATATCCGCTAATATTTTAGCATGAGGAAAATTACCGGAGTGATTATATTTATCTTTTTATTTACATCTTGTTCGCTATTTAAAAGCAGAGATAAAGAAAGAAAACTTCAAACAAAAATCATCCACGAGATAGCTGAAAAATCAGAAGACTTCGCCCAGTGTACCCACCAAAGCAACCTCTTTAAAAAATTTAACCAAGACAGAATTCGCGTTGTTCTTCACATTGCGCTAAATAGCTCAGGCCAAATCGAGCGGTTTAAACTGGATGAGAAGCTGTATCCTGAAAACTTTGCTGAGTGCATCTTTAAAATAATTGACTTGATCTCATTTCCAAAATTTCAAAAAAATAAAATTATTGAGTTTGAGCAGCCTTTTATTTTTTCAAAAGAATAATAAGATCCTTCTCCTGGGAATGCAGATCAAATGAAAAAAACTCTTGAATCCAATGAAATGTTTTTAATGAAAATAAATTTATATGAGTGTCATCATTTATATAATGCCATTTCCCTAGGTCTATATTGGCCGTACGCAATCCAGTACTAATTACAAATAAAGCATCTGAGTTTAATAAATGAGCGATCCGTTCAATTTCTTGGCGCGGGTTATTCATGTGCTCAATCACTTCACACAAAGTTAAAAAGTCATATTTTTGATTAAAGTGAGAATTCTTATTAGCATATATTGGATCGAACCCCATAAAGTTAGTAAAACCCTCCTCTCCCATAATTTCAATGAGCATTGGATAAGGGCCACAACCGTAATCTAAACCCCTAGCATCTTTATTTGAAATATTGGCGATGAGTGGATCAACCAGCCTTCTCAAAAACCGCTCATACCCTTTTGAACGAATATGATTTTCATGTAAATCGTAGCGGGATTTCTCAACCACCACTTGAAGTAACTGCGAACGGTCAACAAAAGTTAAATCACAGTCTGGACAACGATAGAAATCTCTTTTATGCAATTTTTGGTGAAATTCGAAAATGGCATTTTGATTTAGACATAATGGGCAATCAAATGACATTTTTATCTGCTTTTATCCAACCTGTAATCGCCAGTTTGATTGCTTTTTCAACTGGAATATCCAGTTCCTTGACCTGGGAGCGATCAACAATGGCCGTAAAACCACCCAACATATAACTCATAGGTATGTAAACGGCGATTTTATCTTCAGTAAAAGTTCCTGCTGGCATATCATCAAATTCTTCCCGAGTAACAAGTCCAATTGACTGCACCCCAAGACTGCCCAAGTTCACAAGAACGACTTTTTTCATACTATCTGGCCCAGCTCCACCGAACAAAGAAATTAAATCTCTCAGTGGGTTATAGATCGCTTTTATAAAGGGAACCTTTTCGAATTGATTAATAAAAAAATTAATCACACTTCCAGTGATAAAGTTGCTCACTAAAATACCAACAACAACCATTAAGATAATTGTTATAACAATTCCCAAGCCTGGAATATAAAGACTTGGCCCAACGAGCTGTTTTATTAAATTTCCAAATAAATTTTCAGCTTGATTGAGAATCACTAAAAATAAATAAATACTTAAAGTGATAGGCATAACAACAATTAAGCCTCTCCAAAAAAGTCGGTTAATTATTTTAAGCATATTTATCCTCTTGTCAGTTTATTCAATGGCAAATAATACTCGTTTAGTTTTGAAAAGAGTAGAGAATTGGCAAAAAAAAAGGGCCCTCAAAGAGGACCCCATTATGAAGAAAAGTACTAAATTACTTCTTCTTAGCTACTTTTTTAGTAGCTTTTTTCTTAGCCACTTTTTTAGTAGCTTTTTTCTTAGCTACTTTTTTAGTCGCTTTTTTCTTAGCTACTTTTTTAGTCGCTTTTTTCTTAGCTACTTTTTTAGTCGCTTTTTTCTTAGCTACTTTTTTCTTGGCAGCTTTTTTCTTC
>JABJPQ010000525.1 GCA_018663815.1 Halobacteriovoraceae bacterium
CTTTCATCTTTATGCTCATATTAGAATAAGTAATATTTATTATTTCTTTAAGTGGTTTGATGAAAGGACTTTTAGGGTTAAATGTATATAGCCTAGTTCTACCCACTGACCTTGATACAAAGATTCCTGCCTCTTCCATCTTGTTAAGTTGGTTTAAAACAGCACGACTACCAATTCCTGTGTTCTTTTCAATCAAACCTGAATAAACCTCGCCATAGTGGAAGAGATTTAAAAAGATCATGGCCAATGTTTCGTTTCCGAATAGTTTATCTAGCATCTATTAATTATCGGTAATTCCATTCATTATATCAATAAAATTATTACTGATTTAAGTAAAAAACTTACTTTTATTTCAGTCTAACTAGTTGTAATCACATAAATCTGTATTCCTAGAATACTTACGAAAGACTAAAGCTCTACTCGTGTACCTTTTAATTTTGCCAAATATGAAACAAAATAATTGCTAGCGCTCCTTCTCTGACACGAGTGAACACCGTTAAAGTCTAACAATTAGATCTCTAGGCGCACGTCTGCCTTTGGCGACATAGTTCAATTGGTTTACAAATATTCTATTTTAAAAGAACACGCGCTCAGGGCTGTAAACCCAACTTAAACAATAAATTTTTCATAATTTTGTCCAGCTCCTCCTTTGTTTTGTGATTTATTCTAAGTTTTACTTTCCGAGCACTTCGGACCACCTGGCCCGCAATGTTTATACTGCTGTTTCTTACTCTTTTAGAAAAGTATCCAAGCTGTTTTACTCTCTTTAGTTCCTTCGTTTTTCTACATTTAATCGTTTTCCATTTTTGCTCCATTGAAAATGAAAGAAGCCTGGTTAAATTATGCGCAAGCGTTCCTATAATTCCAAAAATTTTATTCGCCCTTAAAGTTCGACAAGGAAAGTTTAAAAAATCAAAACCATATTTTTGTTCCTTAATATAAGTTTCTGCTGTCGCTCTATCACGATAAAAATCAAAAATTTCTTCATTATTCATTTCGCTCACATCAATATTTGTTATAATTGAATAGTGCCTATAATCATGCTCTTCAGGGTTATAGTTATTTAATAAATCCATACTTTCATTTATATCTTCGTCGCTTTTCTTTGCCCTAATAAAAACAACTCTCAGCTCCCCAAGCTGTTTTACAGGGTAATGTCCCATCGCTATTTCACAGTCTTTTGATTTAAAAAACTCCATCTCTGTTTTTTTCCAATTAAGTAAATTACGACTTTTTCTTCTCACATAACTTGAAATATTATCTCGCAGGACAATGGCAAACTTCACATCCTTGGCTTGTAGCGCTCTATAAACTTCTTGCTTTCCATAAGCGGAATCCGCCCGAAACCACTTCTCTAAGTGAGGTGGACAACGTTTAAAAATTTCATGAATCCACCTCTCAGAATCTTTTCCTGAATGAGTATTTCCTGGACGAAGATCAAATAGATAACTAAAACCAAACTGATCATAAGCGTTTTGAGAATCGAGACACCACATATTTTTGTAATTCCAGGACATCCCTTCCATCTTTTTTGAATAGTGTTCATGCGGAGTTGCATCCATTGATAAAATAAATTTTTTATCTTCAGCAAAAAATTTGCATCGAATTTCAAAGCTTAAATTTATTAAAAGCTCTTGTAATCTTTGGGCATGACGATTTCCAAAAGATTTTAAAAAATCACTATGAGTCCTTGCTGCAACTTTTCCTGTGAGTTCAGAAAACAAGACATCTTTATTTGAAGTATCAATATCTGCTAAACAGTCATTTCCTATAGCAAAAGAATAAAGTAGAGACTTAAACTTATTAACTTGAGTCGGACCTAGGTTTTTCTTTTTGCGGGGTAGCAAAAATTTGACTCGTTTATCTAATTTAAACTGCTTCCAGATCTCTTCAAATAAAAAAAGTCCTGAATGAGAAGAAAATGTTTGCGTGGTTGATTCAATTTTAATAGTTTTATACATAAGTAATGTCCTCTTTTTTTTTATTTGTTTTGGTTTGGCGATTAAAACAGTAACAAAATTAGAGGATTTTTTCTTTACGCAAGGCCGTAAAAAACCTAGCTTATTTTTTGATTTTGGGTGA
>JABJPQ010000407.1 GCA_018663815.1 Halobacteriovoraceae bacterium
AAGTTTCATTTTTATTTTTTCGCATATTTTTTATCATAAGCTTTAATAACTTTATCTGTTAAATCAATTTTGCTTTCAGCATAAACAACGGGAGAAGAGCTTAATTCAAAAGTCAGAGCAACTTTTTCAGCTTTAGAAACTTCATCAATAACTGGCTTTAATTTATCTAAAAGTGGTTTTTTCAACTCTGATTCTTGTTTGCGAATTTCAGTTTGATATTGTTGAACTCTTCTTCTTACTTCTTCCATTTTCTTAGCGATCTCAGCGCCTTTTTTTGCTTTGGCCGTATCGGATAAAACCGCATCTTGCTTTTTAAATTTTTCTTGCATCTTCATAATCTTAGCTTCTTCTGCTTTGATTAATTTTTTCTTAGCATTGTAAGACTTCTCTAAAGTCGTGTTAATAACTTTACCTTCCTTAATCGAGACGATTATTTTTTGAATATTTACCAAACCAACTTTGATTGTGGCCATTGCTGAAAACGAAAACAAAACTGCCATTAAAATAATTAATTTCTTCATTTATTACTCCTTAAAATAATTGTCCAATATCAAAATGAAATTGTTGCCCGTCCTGACCATCGATAGGATCAATAGGATAACCAAATTCAAACCTTAGTACACCAATTGGTGAGAACCATCTAAATCCAAAACCATAATCTTGCTTTAAAACAAACTTGTCTGCTTCAAAGGCTTCTTGATAAACATTTCCCGCATCATAGAAAAGAACCCACTTCAATCCTGCTTCTTTTATTAGCGGATGTTCAAGTTCAAACTGACTTAAGACAGAGAACTGTCCTCCAGCATTAAACTGAGTTATAACACCTGATTGTTTATCTGCATCTACTATCTGAGGACCAATGTCTTCATAGTTATACCCACGCATATTACGAGAGCCACCCATTTGATATTTTTCCGTTCTCGGAATATTTTTATTTGATCTTGTCTTCATAATTTGATCAAGTTTCAAACGCGATCTAAACACAAGTTCTTCATAAACAGGTTTATAAAAACGCCCCTCTAGGGTTGTCTTAAGCCAATACTTATCACCGTACAGTCCAGCTTCCTCAACTGACATACTTGCATAATGTCCCTCTGTTGGTTCAAAGATATTATTTCTTCTATCGTAACGAAGAGTTGACTTGATTGAAGCGGCCGTTCCATTTTCTGTATCTAAATCAATTGTCGGGTTTCTAACATCCTCAATATCTGTAACCTCATGCCTTAATGTAAGGAAGAGCCTTGTGTACTCAAAAATAGGGTAACCTACTCGAATATCTCCTCCATATTTTTCGGAAGAAAATGAGCTAATTAAGCCATTTTGTGATTTATAAATATCTGCTCCCGCAGTCCACTTTGAGTCAAGAAAGTACGGCTCAGTAAAACCTAAGTTATATGTTTTTTGATTTTCTGAAAGTGAAACTTGTAAGTTCAGATTCTGCCCTAACCCTCGAAAGTTGTTTTGTGCAATACTGGCTTGAAAAAATCCTTTGGTCGCAGTTGAGTAACCTGCCCCCAAAGATATTTGCCCTGTTTGTCTTTCCTTAACAGAAACTTCAACATCTAAGACATCATCTTTTCCACGGGGAGAAACAGTATTAAAAATGACAGAACCTGGCTCAAAGAAGCCTAGTCGATTAACATTTTCTTTAGACTTTCTTAGTAAACTACCAGAGTAGCGCATTCCTTCATAAACTCGCAACTCTCGCCTAACAACCTTATCTCTCGTTTTCGTATTTCCCTTAACGATAATTTTACCAAAATAAGCAATATTTCCTTTTTCAAAAGAATAATGAATATCAACTTTATTTTCACCAGGAACAATTTCTAAACGTCTTAATACATTTGCAAAAGCATAACCTTTATCTTGGTACATCTCAGTTAAAGTTTGAATATCCTTTCTTAATGTTTCCTCTGAGTAAATTTCTTCTGAAATAAGTTTTATTTCATCTCGCATTTCGGTTTCAGTAAAAAGCAGCTCTCCATTAAAGAAGATATCGTTTACACTAAATTTCGGACCTTCTTTAACGTCGATCGTAATAAAGATCCATTTTTTATCTTCAGAAACTGTAATGACAGGGTTTCCAATATTGACCTGTAAATAACCACGGGTTTTATAAAGATATTTTAATTTTTCAACATCCGTTTTAAAGTAAAACTCCTTAAAACTTCCTGACCCACTCAACCCAGAAAAGAGAGTCTCTTCTTGAGTATGCATAAAAACCTTAAGGTCCTCATCTGAAATTTCATGATTACCTAAAAACATTATTTTTTTCACACGTACTTTATCAAATTCTTTAACTCTAAAAACGAGGTCTAATCCACCGAACTCATTTTTAATCAAGTCGTAGTCAATATTCGCGAGATAAAATCCTTTTTCTTCATAAAATTTTTGTAATAAAAGAACATCTGCTTTTATCGTATTCACATCTAAAATATTATATTCTTTTGTTTTAATTTGCTCATCCAGATCATCACCTGAAATCTCATCATTCCCTTCAAATGAAATTTTACTAATTATCGGCTTTTCAACAATCTTCATGACAAGAATATTCTTCCCCTTAACAACTTTTTTGTGAGCCTCAACAGATTCAAAATAGCGCATTTCATAGATTTTTTTTATGTCATTTCGAAGTGTGTAATTATCGAGAACTTTACCTTTTTCAACCTTCATTTTCTCTATAATTGCTTCAGCTTCAACTTTTTTATTACCCTCAATCTCAATGGCATCAACCTTAAATAATGACTGATGCTCACCCAAAGAGGACTCGGAAAAACTTAAGTATGAATGAAATAGAAAAACAAAAAATAGTAAATATCTTATTATCATCAGGTAACCTTATATCTTTAAAAAACGTGCTATCCTTCTAAAATTACAAATACTTTGGAATGCACAATAATCACGAAATTCTAGCTAATAATCTGACCATCTTCAATGGTTATTTTCTGCTCAAAGGAGTCGGCGATAGCAACGTCATGTGTCACAACAACCAATATCGAGCCAATTTCATGAGCAACCTTTCGTAGTAACTCTAAAACAATTTGAGTATTCTCTGAGTCCAGATTTCCTGTTGGCTCATCACAGAGCAATAATTTAGGAGACAAAGAAATGGCCCAAATAATATTAACTCTTTGCTGCTCACCGCCAGAAATTTCAAAAGGATACTTCTTAAGACAGTGTTCAACTTTTAACACCCTTGCAAACTCTAAAATACGAGTTTTTACTTTTTTTAATGAATGCCCACCAATTTTAGCCGGCAACAAAATATTATCTAAACAATTCATAGAAGGAAGTAAAAAATGAAACTGAAAAACAAAACCAATTGATTGATTTCTAAAGTCCGCTAACTGTTCATCATTAAGATTTGCAATATTAATATTATCAACCAGCACCTCTCCCTCATCAGACTTCTCAAGCCCTCCCAAAATATATAATAATGTTGATTTTCCAGACCCAGAACTTCCGACAATTGCAAGGTTTTTTGACTCGCCAATATCCAAAGAGATACCTCGCAGGACTTGAGTTTTCTTATACGACTTGTGAAGATTATTAACTTTTAAAACCATCTAGGAAAACCCCTGTCTTAAGCCACTTAAAAGTGACTTTTTAGCCTGACTACGCATAGAAAAAAAACCTACCAAAAACACCCACAAAAAGAAAATACCAAAAACATAAGTATAGTCCAGAGGATCAAGCACAACCTCCAGCTCACTTAGAACATAAATATCACCGGGAATCTTTAAAAAAGGTAGTTTAAGAATAAAATTTGAAAAAATCTCAATTAACCCCAAGGAAATAAGGCAAGAAAAAATACTAATAAAAAATAAAAGTAAA
>JABJPQ010000524.1 GCA_018663815.1 Halobacteriovoraceae bacterium
TACTTATAGGTAGTTATCTTTAAAGATGCAAAACGAGCTTTTTCTACTTACAACCCATTGTTTTTACATTTGTTTGGTGTCGTTATTTATGACTTCATTCGAACTTTTGATTTCGTAACTTTATTAGACAACCAATTTGAAATTTTTTCAAGTCTGTATTTTGAAACCTAAATATCCCTTAGTATTTATTTATATTATTAATAATGTTTTGGCTTTCGTGGGATGATTTTCACTACTATGTTGGGACAGTATCCACTTGCAGGAGTTTATATGAATAAACCTTTAAAACTACTTTCTATGTCTGTTTTGTCATTATCTTTTATATCCGTAGGGATTTATTCTCCGGATGGATTTGCGAAAAAAAGGTATCAGAAGTCTTCAAGTAGAAAAAGTAGTTTTAGCATTCGTAGTAATTCTAAAAAAGCGAAGAAAAAACTCTCTAAACTTAGAAAACAAAGAAAAGCAACTGACCGACATAGCACTACAGCAGCTAGAAGTAGTAGCTATGGGACAAAACCAATTACAACTAGAAATACAAAGCCAGATAGTACAAGATATACAACGTCCTCTACTAGGCATAGCTCTTATTCTAAGATTAAAAAAAGGAATGAAGATGCTGCATTGCTTGGAATGAATAGAGAGTACAAAAAAAAGTATAAAGATTCTGTCACCGGTAAAGAGTACAATAGTCCTAGAGAACGTAGAAAGGCTATTGCTGATAGGCGCGCTAAACGAAGAAGAGTTACGACTACTACCACAACCAGTCGGAGTAATGACTGGGGAAGCTCAATTAATTATTATCACTACGGCTTAGACCCTCAGTTGGCTTTAGAGTATAACCTATTAGAGCGTCAACAGTACTTAGCTTATCTTTTGGTTAGAAAATCAAGACGTGATATAGACTATGAAAATTCTAGAGCATTTAGAAGAAGCCAACAGGTTTTTATCACTGAGCCCGGAAGAGCTTCAGAGTATGAAAATGGTACAACTTTTCAAATACCTACCATGAAAAACACCATGTTAAACTTAACTAGTGGAGGTTCTTGTAAACCAATGTTTGATGATGTTCTCATTTTAGATCGAGTCATCTCTGCTACAAAAGCACGTTTAACCTACTTTGCAAAGAATGGAAACTCCTCTGGAAGAAGTTGTAGGTCAAGCGCAATTGTAGAAGTCGCTCTTCGTGATTTAAAATGGTTTAACTATAACTGGCAAAAAGAAGTATCAGAAAAGAATAATAGCAGTAATATAGTGGTTGCATCGAATAATATTGCAATTCCAAATAACAATAAATCTGAAGTAATAAATATATGTGGTGGTTCTTCTGATGGAAATTATACTTGGACTATGGATGTTATCTCAGATTCGCTTCCTGTCGGTGTAAAAACGAAGCTTATTACCACGAATGGCTCTGGTGAAGTCGTAGATAAAGTAGAAAGAGGAATCTGTGATTTTGGTATAGCCCAAGCGGATGTTATCCATAAGGAAAAAAGACACGGTGTAAATGCTAAGGTTATCTCTTTTGACTATGAAGGAGATGAGGTAAACAGTGTGTATTTAGAAATGGGACACCTTATTTGTAATACAAAATCTAAAGTTTCATCTATTGGAGATCTTTCAAAAAAACATACACTTTACATTCCTGGCGGGTCAAAATCAGGTTCGTCAAACACTTGGAATACAATGTTAGAATTGGATAAACAAGGAGCTTTTTTTACTCGTGATAACTATGATAAAGTCAAAGTTGTTTCTAGAACAAGTATGGATAATACAAAAACAATCAAGGCCGTTATGGAAAACTCTAACTCTTGTGGCTTTTTTATGACCAGTCCAAATTCAACGTTTTTACAAGGTCTTGTTAAGCAAGAAAAAACTGCTGGAGTACGAAAGCTTCAACTTGTAGATGCTTCTGACCGTAGCTTTGACGATGATAATGATGGATTTAGTTTAATGATGGGTAATTTACCAAATGATATTTATGGACCTCTAAAACCAAGTAGCTGGGGTGGGGAAGATCAAGTTGAAACGGTTGCTGTTCCTGCTCAAATTATTGTAAACGCAAAATTTAAGAAAAATAACAGAAGAAAATACAATGAATTTAAAGCAGCGCTAGAGCAAACAGTTAAGGAAATTAAATTTAAAATGTTTCAAGAGTAAATAAACATCTCAGTCGGAGAGGCTAAAATTTCCGGCTGAGCAATTAAAATGGTTTGTTAGCACCCACCATCCGCATCTTCACTCTGAACACGCTTCAAAGTACGCCTGACTCGCTTAACCACAGGAGCACTGCCAAAACCCTTTCCTTGCAAAAAATTAGAAATAGCAATACGGTACTTATAATTTGAAAATTCCTCATCAGACCCATCTGCATTTGGAGCGATAGGGTTTAATACATCACTTTTCCAAGCGTTAATTCCCCCTGCAATAATAAAAGTCTCAAACCCTTTACTTGCAAGAAACACAGCTGCTCGTTTCATTTTTAGAATCTCGGTACCAATTAAAAAAACATGTTTATTTTTTTCTATAGTACTATAATTCTCTTTTTTAGCTAACGACAAAAATGGAAGAGTAAAGCTTCCATCAACTTGTAGTTTGGCTGTTTTAGAGTCTTCTCGAATATCAACCAATGTGTAACTAAGGTTTTTTTCTATAATATACTCTGCCAGTTTATGGGGAGAAATTGATAAAGGTTCATTTTCTGGATTAATTTTTATGGAACTTATGTCTTGGATCTCTTTTTTTCCTAGGCTAAGCATAAGCAATCCAAATAAGACCATTACAACCGCGAATATTTTCTTATGGTTCATCATTATTCCTTATCTGCGTTTCTTTTTTCCATGAACTCAGAAAAAACAAACATTCCTAATGCCATTATAATAACTAAAAACCCAACAAGACCTGGTGAAAGATTAAAAAACTCCGGTAGAGTTATTCTTTTTCCAAGCATGGAACTTGTCCACCAATCATATATAAAAGGAATGATTTCGGCCGTAATGATCATTCCAAAAAGTGCGCCTAAAATATTAAATAAAGCATCGACTTTTAAAGTCACAAGCCCCACAAGACCGGTACCAGGGCAATAACCACCAACTATAAATCCCACTCCCATAATCAAACCACCAATTATTCCTGGCCAAAGATAGGTTGGGTTAATCCACACTTTATCCATATTAATAAGATCAAAATGACTCATGAAAATAAGTCCAATCATAGCTACAACAATTGCAGTGAACATAACTTTAACAACCGTCATATCTTTAAAATAAAAACATCTTGCAAGCTTATTTGCATTTCCAAAACCACCTTGTTCCAGAAAAAAGCCAAAACCAAGCCCAATAACAAAAGCAATCGCGGAGTTGGTAAATGTTGAA
>JABJPQ010000315.1 GCA_018663815.1 Halobacteriovoraceae bacterium
AATTTTTCTTTTAACTCATAAAATCCTATTGCCACTGATGTGTAGAGAAAAGGAACTAGAAATATATACTTTCTGGCCTGAATAAGATTCTCTGAATTAATTAAGAAAATAAAGAAATTCACAAAAGCACCAATAAATAATGAACTCAATACCAACTTAAACTCATTGTGATTACGGAAGCGTTGCTTAAATAAAGTAAATAAGAGCGCAACAGGTATCATTAAAATATAAACAATAGCCGATATATGAGAAGCTTTTTTCACAACAATACTGCTCGTTTTATTTTTTTCCACTTCCGTCAAAAGACCAGGTCTAGATGTCCAAGCATACCCTGGTAAATGACTTGGTTTTAGCTCTCCCGAAAAATATTGGTAAAGATTTAATGTACTTTCGAGCTTGTAAACCAGCTCATGATAATCAATTTTTTTATCACCCATATCAAGCTTTTCAATATTGTAGTGCTCCTTAGTTGCCTCATAAACAAAGTAAGGGGAATAAAGCACTAAGAAAATACTCATCGCTCTTAGAAAGCTACTGAGTCTTAAGGGTGGCTTGAAAAAAATATATAAGATGGGAATAATAATCAAGTAGATAGCGAAGGACAAATGACACTGAGATGCAAGGCAAACAAAAAAGATGAGTTTAATCAACGCATTTTCTTTTTTTCCTAAAAAATATTCTAGAAAGTAATAAAATGCAAATGATGAAAATATAGATCCAATAGATGGATTCCATAATACCTGGAAATGAAGAAACAATACAGTCATTGACATCATTGAAGCAAGAACAAGGAGAGCTATTTCCTGATTAAAGAATTTTTTTAAAGAGAAAAAAATAACACAAGAACCAAATACTTGAAGTAGAAAAACATTAAAATAAAATACGCTGATCTTCTCAAATGATATATAGTATAAAACCTTTACGATCACATAGTATCCTCCCCCTGGAGTATTGGAACCTTCTGTCAACTCAGGACCTAGAGCAAGATACTTCCAGTCCCAATTAATTATTCGGTGAATATCTCGATCCATGTACAAATTAAATGAAAAATCACTAAGATTAAGTATCCGTAGAATAATTCCAGCTGCAATAATAAAATAAAAACAAAGAGTCATTGAATCTTGATGTTTCAGATTTTTAAAAAAACTCACAATATAGTGTTTTAAAAAAAGGAGATTGCTAATTTTTTAATCTCCTAATCTTTACAAAACTCTGCTCTATGAACCTCATCAATTTTACTCTGCTGAGCCGTTGCGCAATTGAAATTTGATTCATAACTTGCATAAGGAAAGCACTCGATGGAAACTCCATTAGTCTTATTCCATGAATAATTCTCACGACACTCTTTATAAGACTTATGTGAGATACAAGCCCAATGTTTATCGACACAATTATACACCAAAGTGTTACCAATTATTTCATATGATGGAGCCGGCGTTGGTCTGGTGACAACAAGAAGTTCTTGTTCTTTTCTCTCTGCTTTTAGCTTTACTTCCAAATCGCCTAAAAGTTTTTTTGTTATATCATTTGAAACATCTGCTGTTATAACATCGGAGTCGGTAATTTTATCATCTTGAGTAATATTTTGTCCGATCCCACTACTCTTATTCATATTTATATCATCTTCTTTTTCTTTCGTTGCCTCTGGTTCAACAACAGGCTCTGGCTCAACAACAGGCTCTGGCTCAACAACAGGCCTTGGCTCAACAACAGGCCGTGGTTCGACAGCAGGCTCTGGCTCGACAACAGGCTCTGGCTCGACAACAGGCTCTGGTTCGACAACAGGTTCTGGCTCGACAACAGGCTCTGGTTCGACAACAGGTTCTGGCTCGACAACAGGCTCTGGTTCAACAATAGGTTTTGGTTTAGCAACAGGCTTTGGAGGAACTCTAACTCTAGGTGTTTTTTTTCCAATTGGAGCTTTCGTCTCCACAACCTCTTCTTCTCCTGAAAACAAAAATCCTACGAGAGCTCCTATAATGATGGCCACATGAATAATCTTCAGTTCAAATTTTTTCTTAGTAGGAGCTTCTCCATCAACTTTGGCTTCACTATTATCTTTTACTTTTTTCTTAGTTTTTCTAGATAAAAAAGACTTAAACTTATTCGCTACATCAGTAAGAGGACTTGCATTCACCTCAAGTTCTTCCTCTTCATCCTCAATAAGATATTCATCTTCTGGCCCGTTTTCATCAGACTCATCAAACTCTTCAAGATC
>JABJPQ010000527.1 GCA_018663815.1 Halobacteriovoraceae bacterium
GAAAAAATAAAAGAAGTTAAAAAGATGTTTCCAAAATGCTAAAATTGCTAATTCTTACTTGTAAATTAAGATAACGCTTTCTCAATTTCCTCTAATATATTAATTTGGATGTCGGTAGCATCATCAAGATCTGCATGTTGCTCATGCCGTAAAAAATTGTCAACTTTGGAACGTTGATAATTGAGTGCAATATTTGGCCCGTCATTTAAAAAATCGTATGGCCCTTGAGCAATATAATTTAGGTTCTTTTTAACATTTTGAGGAATAAAATCATTATCCGTTCCAACTGAATCTAATGTGACCAAAAGATCTATTTTTCTAAAACCATTTTCAATCGTATTTAACTCTTGGGCAATTTCAACAATTGAATCCCCTCCAAAACTATGGCCAACCAAAACTACCGGTTGGTCAGGGCGTCGTTTTTTAATATCAGCGATGACTTCTTCTTTATCGGTCCAACTAAAATGCTCGGCTCCCTCGATAGCATCGGCCATGTCTCTGATGCCATCGTAGTTACCTTTTACTGAACTAGCTCCTAACCAATCAAAGCCGCTTAAAAAATAGATACCCGGCTTTTCAAGTTTACCAAACTTTTTGCTATGGATTTTCATCGCTTTTTCAGCGCTCGATAACTCTTCTTTTAATTGTTTTGATTTCTCTGAAAGTTCTACCTTTACTGCTTCAGTATTTTTTATAGCTTTAGGAATAATTTGTTTCTCTTTTTTAATTTCGCCTTGCTTTAGCTCAGTAGGCTTAACAGCATCTCGAGAATAAATAAGGGCCGGATTTACACTAACTCTATTCATGTATTAGATTGTAACAAAATTAAAACTAAAGCTATACAAGGCAAAATGGCCCAGACATCAGTGCCTGACAGATCTACTAGACTTCTAATGGCACATAAATTAGCTCAGAGCCACCATTTTTAGAAAAGCATTGAATACTATATTCGTACTTATAACCCTCGATAATAACAGGATTTAGAGCTTTGCAGTTTTTAGGAATATTAAAATTAAAATTTATGGGAGCATAGATTTTTTCACCGTCAACAGTAATCAAATAAATATTTCGAGATGAGATTTGGGTAGAGTCAACATAGAGTGCTGGATATTTTTTGCCTTTATTCACAAAACTAATTGGATAATGTTGTTCCCGAAATAGAACTCCTGGAAGAAAACTAGAGATATGAACCGGAAAAGAATATTTTATCTTTTCTCCCCTCACATTTTTTTCTAAGAAAATCCGACTAGGTGTTTGGAAAAATCTATATGATGTCACTCCATCAGTGTATGCTTGAATCGGAAGCTCGAGAGGATCAAGAATATTATTTTGGTCAATAGAGACATACTCAACGCGATCATCATGTAAGCTATATTCTTGCCATGAAAGTTTTGTAGATTTTTGATAACCTATGATCTGAGATTGAACGTCATGTTTCAATACTGTTTCAGCATCAAGCATAAATGAACGCTCAGAAATGAAAGAGGATAAGTTTAATTGTTCTCCCTTTGTTTTTTGTACACTCCACACTCTGTTTTGTAAGTCTGAAATAGTTAATACGTAGTTCTTAGGAAGCTTGCGTTCGCTCTCATGAGATAAAAGTAAACTTATTTTCCCCGCTTTAATATCGGCAAAACTCTGCTTCGCAAACTTAACGACAAAAACTTGCTCAAAAGGCTTAAATCTAATTTTGCGTTTAAAGGCATCAATAAAAGAATTATCATTTATCGTTCGTGTAATAAGATAAGATTTATCTCCTTCAATAACAGGGTCGTAATAATAAATCTTATCCGAAAAAACTCTTTTTCTTAAGCGAGCAAATGGATTAGGATTGGTATCTGCCTTTGGTTTATCTCCAAATGTTTTATAAACAGGAACAAGTACTTTTCCATACTTACCGTAATTAGCAATCCCAAAGGAAAAGTCATTTAAATCTTGTAAAATAACTTTTTCAAAACGCAATTGCATGTGCGAAAAGCTTTTAATTTTATTACGCCCCTCAGGTGTTTTTTCAACTTCAAAAAACAAGGGTCTTAATTTTTCAGTTAAATAAGAATACATAATTGTAGATTCGGCTTCTTTTTGACCTTCTTTTTTTTCTAATTCAATTAATGAACGAATTAAAATATCTGCCTTGCCATCAAGGTTTGCGTCAACTCGATGAACAGAAAGAATCGACTTCGCTCTTGGAAGTCTTATTCTTCCAAGGTTCATCACTTTATCATTAACACGAGAAAAAAGAGAAACAAAAACACCATCTTTTGGCTCTCTTCCTTTTGTCGTTGTATAGTAAAAAGGAAAATCATATTTATGATGCATGTAATGTACCGTTTCAAAATTGGTAACACTTTTTGGATTTGCACCAATTATTTCGTAGCGTTTAGCAGAAGAGACTTCAGTAAAATCGATATAGAATCTTTTTTCAAAAAGATACTTAACACTTTTATTTGCTGTAACAACACTTAATCGAATTTGTTGAGTTAGATTTTGAGTAAGATCACTAATCGTTCCTGTAACAATGATGTTGAGTGTTTCAGAGTTAAGTAAAAAATCATATTGATCAAACTTTATATTCTTTTGCTTGTGGATTGTCACGCTTGAGTTATCTGGGATTGTTCCAAAGTGCTCAAATTTTATTTCAAAGTTAAACTTACCGGTTTTTGCATCAATCTTAACTCGATTAAAACCTTTAAACGATGGTTTTAACATAGGCGAAATATTCGTTACTAAAGCTGCATTAAAATTAATCAAACTTCCATTTGCAAATTTCTTATTTCTTATATGAGGACCAACAGTACTTCCTAAAACTCTGGCCCTAACTTCTTGCTCGGAAATCCCAGCATAAATTCCCTTAATTGATGCCACCAAAGCTGAAACATAAGGTGTTGACTGACTTGTGCCTGATTTTATTTCAAATCCATTTGTATCAAAAAATAATGGTGTATTGGCCGTAGGATATGTACTTAAAATATTATTTCCCGGAGCAAGAACATCAACATGAGCTCCAAAGTTTGAAAAGTCCGAAACAGATTTATCTGGATCACTTGAGCCCACGCAAATGACACCTTCATATCCACATGGCATAATAGGTTCGGAGTGATCATTATTCCCAGCAGCAGCGACGACAGTAACACCATTTTTAACCGCCTCCTGGACGGCTTCAATTAAATGCTTTTTATCAAAAGACAGTGGCCAGCCAAGACTAAGATTTATAACATCTGCCTTCATTTGCACAGCATACAAGATTGCCTTGATTAAACGATCACTTGTGCCCAAGGTTTGAGAGTCTTCGGCCGTATTTGATAAAACTTTAATTGGTAGTATTTTAATACGATTTGAAACTCCAGATATACCATAATTATTATTTCTAACTCCTGCAATAATACCCGAGATATGGGTACCGTGCCCAACAAAGTCATCCGGACGATTTGATCCATTATCTTTTTTACCAGTAAAATTCCATCCCTTGCAGTCTCCAGCATATTCATTATCGTCATGATTGGTCTCTGGTTCAAAGGGAATTTCACCTTTAATGCATTCGAGTTCATTTGTATAAATATTTGCCTTTAAATCAGGATGATTATAATCAACTCCTGTATCAATAACTGCGACAAGAACATCTTTTTTAAACTTACTCGTTAAGTCTGCTAAGTCTTTGATTCCAATATCGGAATCCTTAACAAAAGGAAGTTCAATATTTTTTATTCCTGTTAATTCATTGAGGATTCTTTGTCCATTAAAGGCAAGTCCCCATTGATAGATAAATAAAGGATCTTTTGTCCTGTCAATTGTTATATCTGGTATTTCAATTGAGCTACCAGATACTTGAGTTAGCTTTTCAACTGATTTAACAATTGACATGGCCTGAATTTTTTCGACCTCACTTGAAATATTTTTTCGGGATACTTCATACTCATACAAGTTATCAAAGTAATTTGATTTGTAGGTAGTGAATTTTTGAAGCTTTCCTTTTAGTTTTTTTTCTACTTTTTTTACTTGAGTAGGTAATACTTCAAGTAGTAGCTTTTCGGCATGTGCAGATAATGCAAAGCTCGAACCTAAAAGAAGAATAAACAATATTTTCATCATTGAATTCTCCTTAAAAACCAGTATGCTCCTAACTCTCCTTGAGAAATATTAATAGCATTTCTAAGTGTGGCCATAATTCCGCCAGGAAATTCGCTGCCATACTCACCCATCGCATGAGAAATAATAGCTTCTTCTCCATTTTCTGTTCCCACACGATATCCAGAAACGGTTCCTTTAAGGTAATAGTTTTCATCACCTCCCAAAATCTCAGAAAAAACTGGAAAGGGAAGCATGGCCTCTAACACATCAATGAGTAAGTTTAAATGATAAGATTTTACCCTTGGTTCTAATAATTGTTTATAGTCACTGTTTAGTTGTAGATGAGCCATCTTCACACTGTTTAAGAGTGTTCTTTTATCTCGCTTAAACTTATTGTAGCGTCGTCTACCACCAGCTCTCGTTACATAATGAGATTTGCCCTTTTTCCAAGGCATAACCAAATATTTTTTTATCAATTCATTAAAATCTTTATGATTATACTGAGTCATATTTTCAATACCATCAGCGTAAATGCTAAGAACAACATCAACATTGTAGAGTTTAATTTTATCTGTATCATAAAATAATTCATCGTTAAAAATGTTTTTTCCGTACTTATGATCAATCGTTTTTTTAACTTGAGAAAGCTTTGATCTCGTACCGCCCCACCCTTTCCATTGAGACTTTATCTGGGCATAATTTTCAAATGGAATTTCACTTTCGGCAGAATTTAACGGTAATTCAATAAGGGCTGAACGAGAAAAAGATTCACCTCGCAAGCTGTCCCCTGGATTTCCACTCTCAGCATTGCTAAGCACTACATTATCAACCTCAAAATAATTCTCAACGATTCCATTGAGTATATCGTAGGCAACTTGCATGTAGTTTTTTCCCCTTAACCTAGCAATGCTTCGAACGAAGAAGTCTGTTTCAAACTTCTCTGGATGTATTATTTTTAATCTATCAACTAAACTTACATTTTTTCTTTGCTCATTCAATACACGTGCTGAAGCTGAAGTTTCTTCAAAATTATGCTTCACAATGAAGGGCTCTTTAGAAGCTTGCATAAGTTCTGTTGAGTTATCGACAAAAACTTGTCTTAGTTCAACAAGCTTTCTTATCGTTTCTTTACTTTTATCTTGCTTACTAAAGTTCAGGGAGTGAAAACGAGTTTGAATATGACCCGTTTGCTTATCGAAGTTTAAGGATATTATTGGAATGTAGGCATCCAATCGAAAGCCAAAGCCTCGTCCAAAGCTATTGGCCTTACTTTTATAAACCTGAAATGATTCTTCGCTTACCCGAGTAATATGGAGACGAGATAAGTTTAATTTTCTCATACTCAACTGAACCAAAGCTTCTACATTTGCAACTTCTAGAGGGTGTTTAATTCCAAGTGCAGCGGAACTATTTAGTAAAAGGTTGTTCGAGATAATAATCGAATCTCCAATACCGAGGACTTTATTAAATTCTTTAAAAATTTCGCTTAATTGTTTTTCTTGATCTTCAGGCTCCATCTCAGAAAATTCTTTTGAGCGTAGTTGATCAATCATAGATATTATTGTTTGAGATTTTTTCTTTTTGACATTTGGAACCATAATATTTCTAAAAGGTTCCTTTAATGCTTTTTTAATACTTTTAATCGATTTAACATGAGTATAGGCTCTAGAGTACCTTGCGGCTCCACTTGCATAGAGTTGAAACTCAACAGGAAGACCCAATGTTCCTACGAAAAATCCCACCTCACCTATTACTTCAAGTGTATCTGCAATTTGAATCGAATTATCTGTCCCTAAGTAAGCTCCAGTAACAATATCTCGTGAAGCAACAATGTTTCCTTTTACCGTTGGCGTGCTCCATGCACTAAATGGAACCCTGGCATGCTTTCCTGTTTGAAGAAATTTAAAAAATTTCTCGGGATTTTTTTCGTATAATTCCTTTTGTGCCTCGATAGCTTTTTCAATTGCTACTTCTTGAATATCTGTTTCAAATAAATAGTTATCATTCAAATAACCTACGGTATTTTCAATAAGCCCTGAGTAAATTTTTGATCTAAAATATGCCCACATCTCTGTCGTGGAAAGTGGTGACTCTGTATCTTCAAATGAATACCTTGCAGCATGTCCTTCCCAAGTGTTTTGGGTCAATCGTCCACGAACAAGTTCTTTAGAGTTATCAGATGATATTTCAAACTCGACATCTCTAGCCTTAGCATTAGGCATGAACATACGTTGTAAAGAGTTGAAACGAGAAATCAATTTTTGAGTTAGTAGTTGTCCGACCGAATCTGGAAAGTAAGCTAACCTTACAATTTCTTCAAAGTCATGAGCTTTAAGTTTGCTTAACTGTTTAATGGCCCAAACCGCATCATAAAAAGTAGTTGTAAATGCCTCTCCTGAAATAATATCGACCAATGCTACTTTATTATCGACTTTGCCTAAACTCCAAGAAAATCCATCAACACTCTCTCTTAAATCTGCTAATGCAAACGGAATAGATAAAGCATTTAAAACTCTTTGTTTTAGAATATAATCTTCAGTTATATCGCCCATTGCAAGATTATAGATTTTTGTATTCGCTTCTAAAATAAGAACATCTTGTAAGATAAGTTCATACCCTACTTCATGCTTAGCAACGACCCACCTCTTTGAGTCAGCAAATGTTGCTGTCTCAAGTTCTTCAACAAAGGCATTAAGTGAAGCCATCCCCTTAAATTTTATTTTTATTCTTTGTTTATGCTGGACTCTAGGGACCCTATAGCCCATTTTCCGAAGTAAATTTTTCCGTAATAGAATTGAGCGTGCATCTTTACTAACCCAAATATTAAAATCACGATTTAAGCTTTTTGCACCTGACTCCCTTGCAATAAAACGAAATGATCCAATTGCAGAAATAACTTTATCAACGTATTTAAAACTTTCATCTTTCAAAGTGTTAAAATCATCGTCACTTTTATGGAGTTTAGGTACTTTGCCACTTTGCCAAATATCTGAAGGTGCGGGATTGAGCTCTGATAGGTCTTTTTGTTTTTTCCAAATACGATCACTTTCAATAACTGTTAAAGAATTACCTGCACTATCCACTAAATCTGTTGCAGGTTGCCCAGTGTATTGTAGTGGAATGCTAACGACTTCTGACCAAGAGACAATACTCCAAAGCAGACTTATACAAACAATGGTAATTTTAAACATCGGTTCTCCAATCTAATGGCTTATACCTGAATGTGTTATAGGATGCTATGGGTTTTTTGCGACGAGTAAAATCTTCAGCATTACGAATTGACTCATAAGTGATGACACCGAAACTGATTATCCGAGTTCAAGGGTAGGAAAAAAAGAGCTCGTTTAACTCATTAATAAGACACCAAGTAAAATTAAAGCTGCTTAAAGTATTAATTTCACGGAGGTATTAATGAGAAACGAGCTCAATTCTATGATTATTCAAAAATTTAAACC
>JABJPQ010000202.1 GCA_018663815.1 Halobacteriovoraceae bacterium
AACTTGATAAAGATAAATTTGAAGGCCAGCTCAACAAAAATATGAAGATGGTATCTCAAGTTATAAACGGAAGATACTCACTTGAACATGGAAAAGTTAATGGTTTTATTGATAATTTAGATAAACTTGTTGGAGATGCTCTTAAAAGACCAGGGGGTATTTTATCTTCAAGAAGAGACGGGCTAGACAGTAAAATGCGTCAAATTGATCGAAGAATTGATACCAAAGAGCGACAAATAAAAAGAAAAGAAGAACACTTAAAAGCAAAGTTTGCAAGATTAGAAGAAACAATATCAAGAATTAAAACCCAAGGTAGTGGTCTTGCTGGACTTGGAGGAAATTTTAATCCTGTTCAGCAATTAGGGTAAGGAGTAAGAAATGAGTTATGGTTTAGGCGCATACAAAAAAACATCGGTTCACACGGCTAGTAAAGAGCAAATTTTACTAATGCTTTACCAAGCAGCAATTAAGAATTGTAAAAAAGGCATTGAGGCATTAAACACCAAAGATGTCCAAAGGAAGGGGGAGTTCATTGGAAAACTGCAAGACATTGTCATTGAGCTGAATAATAGTTTGGACTTTGAAGTAGGAGGTGATGTCGCGAGGGAGCTTTCTTCTCTTTATGATTATATCTTATACTCAAGTACTCAAGCAAATATAAAACTAGATGTTGAACCCCTTGAAGGATGTCTAAAAGTTTTAATAACTTTATACGATGGATGGGCTCAAGCAATTAAATCACTTAAAAATGAAAAGGCAGGGAACGCATAATGAAAGAACTACAAGATTTACAAGAAAATATTATAACCTTACTCGACAATGCATACAACCTCACACGGCAAGCCTTGAAACAGGTACAGTCTCGAGATTTTGAAAAATTAGTTGAAGTTCTTGATCACAGAGAGCGAGCCATAAACGTTATCAACAGCCTAAGTGAAAAGCTCCACCTTTATGGTAAAAACCCAAACACACCAATATCACTTATTGCATTTAATAACCAAGTTTCTCAGGTTATAGAAGCTATTAATAACATGGATGATATCATTACAACTTGCTTAGAGCATGAAAAAGAAAAAACGCAATTTGAAATTGCTAAAACGTTTAAAAACAAAGAAAATTTTAAGGGATATAACCTTAACAGTTTAAAATAAATTTCGAAGTGAGACGATTATGGATGAACGAAACTCTCGATACGAATTACAGACCGCACGCAACGGTCTAAGTGTTCCTGTCATTGATGGTGTATATTTACACTCTATTTACAACCCTACCAAGGAAGCTGCGACTCAAGCGAAAATGCACGAGTCGTCCTTAAAAACAAAAAACTATGTTTTAGTTTTAGGATTAGGCTTTGGATATCATATTGAGGAAATTGCAAAAATTCTCAATCAGTACCATGCTCATTATAAAATTGTCATCCTTGAGCCAAATGAAACTCTTGTTGAAAATTTCAAGCAAATCCGAAATTTTGAAGATCAAAATATCAGAATTTACTGTGCACCGGTTGATGAACTATTCGAGAGTTGGGAATTTATTAATTTTTTGTCCCACAAACCATCACTCATTAAACATGATGCGAGTTACTCTCTTGAACATAAGTATTTTAAAGAATTTTTAGAATATAAAGCTCCTACATCCATGGAAAGTTTACAAAAATTAAGCAACGATGATGCATACAAGCTCTACCTAGGAAGAGATGAGAAAAATTTCATTGAGGCTATTAACACCATTAAGACAGGTAAATCTCTTCTAACCAATGCTGATTTTCTCTTTATGGCGCTTAATGAAATAAAAAATATTACATACCAAGGAAATAATAATGAATAAAATACTCATACTCAATTTTGGAACAACTCATGACTTAATTAGCTCCAGTCACTTAATCAGCGCAGTAAAAAAAGATCATCCAACTGCAATGATTGAGCTTCTAACACTTAGGAGTCAAAAGGAAATCGCCCAGATACTAGATAATATTTCAAACTATCATTATATTGACTCAGATAGCATCAATACAATTTTCCAATCACCTTTATATTCTGATGCCTTTGCCATAAATCAATTTATGAATATCTTAGGACCACTTGTAAATACTGACTGGGATCTAGTGGTTAATAATAGCAATGATAATATCAGCTCATATATTATGAGTGCACTAAAGACAAATCAATTAGCGGGCTCGTATATAGCCAATGACGGTGTTGCAAGGTGTAGTGATAAGTGGAGTATTTATCAAAATTATGTTGCGACTGGACTTTCAAGGCAAACAATCAATAAGCCGACAATCAGAAATCATATTGTGAACCTCCCTTACTACTCAGAGCTGAACAAAATCAAACTTAACAGTGACTACACAACAGTAGCTAATCAAAACTTTGCTCGTATAAGAAAAATGAAAAATAACACAGGTATTTTCATAGTAGGAATAAGTTTAGAAGCTGGATACGACGGTTATATGATGGAATTAGATACATACTCTGACATAATCGAAGCATTAGAGGAATCTAATGATTACAAAGCAGTTCTTCTATTAAATGGAAAAGAATACCAAAAAGAATTTGCAAACAAACTGAATAAAACGTTTAATAACAAACTCATTTCGATCAATCTTGAAACGGTGGCGTTACCATCTGTTATCTCTAATCTCGATATCATCATATCAGCATCAAATGATCAATTAACCATCTCTGATACAATGAATACTCGTTGTCTTGAAATCAGAGATTGTGGAGGTAACTCTGCGACGCCAAGTATTGTTAATGCAAACAACTTTGTTCTCTATGCCAAAGACGAAACGAACATCGCAAGTGATGCTTTACTTGCACTGAATGAAGAATTTGGCACTGAACTCCCTATTAATGTTTTGAATAGTTGCAACCCTGTTTATCGCTCAGTAAGCGATGAGCTTGGAAACTTTTTCACTCAAATAAGAGGCGATCTTAACATTCAAAAAGAGTTACGCTACCACGTTGAGCGCTCTTATTTTTTCGAAATATTTGGCTACCCTCGCAACAATGAACTATTTGAGCACATAAAAAACAATACTGAGCCGGAATACTTACAAGACTTCATTATTAACTTAAAAAACGAGTTAACAAACACAGTTAAACTACTCCTTGCAACCGTTAGGTCACTTAAGTCTGTTCGAAACTCTGAAAGCAGTCTTAATTCTTTTATTAGCTATCTAGATAATCTCATGGCCATTGGAAAAGAAAATACAATTGTAAGCTCAATTGTCAGAAACTTTGAAGGTAAGCTAGAAAATATTGAAGCGATTGATGCAAATGAAAATATCAGACAAATTGAATCCTACTTATTTGAGTTAAAATCTGACATGCAAATTTTAACCAATATTATGGAGGAATTAACAAATAACAAAAGCACCGAACAAGCAACTTTATCAACAGATAGCAAAAGTATTTAAAATAAGGAGGTCCTTGTGAACATTCAAGAAGAAATTCATCAAGCCTTAAGTGACATACAGAAAAAAGTAGCCGCTGGAAATAATCTCGATCAAGCTGAACTTGAGATTTTATTTCTTTCT
>JABJPQ010000530.1 GCA_018663815.1 Halobacteriovoraceae bacterium
AGTTTGCATATATTCCAAAATCACCATAAAAAGCCTGCTCAGCCGTATAAGCTGCAGCTAACTGAATCTTAGCTTCTGAAGCCTTAGACTTCGCCTGATACTTTTTAAAATTCGGAACTGCAACCGCTGATAAAATACCAATAATTGCAACAACGATCATAAGCTCAACAAGCGTAAAGCCTGATTGCCCCATTTTTTTTACTAGTTTTTTCATTTCAATTTCCCCCTTCTAGAACATTAAGAGTCTAGAAAATATTTAATTAAAAAAGCCTTCAAAATATTAAGAGTTTTAAAAGCTAATCGTTATTATAAAGCAATTCAAAGTTTTATCGACTAAATAAGCAATAAACCTTAGTTAATAGTCTTAATTTTAATCAATTCTCCAAAAATTACAAGCGTTTATCAAGCGAAAAACTTGATCAGCCACCAGCAGACATAAATATCGGTAAATACATTGCAACAAGAACCGTACCAATTACACCGCCCAAACCGACCAAAATCATTGGCTCTATCAAGGATGTCATCGTATCGATCGCCTCACCAGTTTCCTCTTCAAAAACGTCTGCAATCTTTATCAGCATCTCATCAAGGTTACCCGTCGACTCACCAACTTTGACCATCTGATTAACTAGGTCAGGAAAATATCTAATTCTACCTAATGGCTCTGTTATTGATTTACCTCTTTCTACTTCTTTTTTAACGATTGCTAGGTCTTTGGCCATTTGAGTATTATCCATTGTTCCAATACAGATATCTAGTGATTCAATCAAAGGAACCCCGGCCGTAAGCATTGTTGCAAGAGTTCTAAACACTCCCGAGAGACCTCCTTTAATTATGATATCTCCAAAAAGAGGAGCTTTCATTGTAAAGCGATCCCATTGGGGCTTACCTGAAGGTGATTTTATATAATGTGAAAAAGAAAAAAATCCAACAATAGCCGCTGGAATCATTATTGATGTATAGTTTTGAAAAAAATCTGAGATATTCATAACGAATTGAGTGATACCCGGTATTTCTTGATTACTTGACTCCAGTATCGAAACAAATTGTGGAACCACAAAAACCATTAATCCCCACGTAACACCAAAACCAATGACACAAACAATTGTTGGGTAAGTTAGTGCGCCTTTAATTTTCTTTTTAATTGCCGATTGTTTTTCCATAAATTCATTAAGCTTATTTAGAATGATGTCTAAAATACCAGCCGCTTCCCCAGCTTTAACAAGCGATACATAAAGATTACTAAACCCTTTCTGTCCAAGCATAGCATCGTGAAGGGACTTTCCTTGTCCAATCTTTGCCACAATATCTTTTATAACAACCTTTAAAGAGGGGTTCTTTTCTTGTTTTGCTAACATCTCAAGGCTTTCAAGGATAGGTACACCTGCATTGATAAGGATCGATAGTTGACGTGTAAAACGCATAAGCTCTGGAAGGCCAAATGCGCTGGCAAGTCCTTTTTCTACCAAAAACATTCCAAGGTCAATATCAAGAGGGTTAGGTGCAATAAGCTTTTTAACCCTGACGCCCTTTTTTCGTATATCACGCTTAGCCTCTCGTAAGTTATCAGCCTCAACCTCTCCTTTGACTTTTCTACCTTCGAGAGTTACGCCTTCATATTTATACATTTTTCCCACGATAAAACTTCCTCGTTATTATTTAAGACCTAACATCTTAGCCATTTCCTCAGGGTTATTAGAGTAGGATATAGCATCCTCTCTTGTGATATACCCTGCATCAAGTGCTTTTTTTATATTTTGGTTCATCGTTACCATTCTCGTTTCTTCCTGGTTAATTTGCATCTGTGAATAAATTTGATGAAGCTTATCCTCTCTAATTAAGTTTTTAATTGCGGGGGTAATTCTTAAAATTTCTTGCACCAGAACTCGACCACCACCTTTTTTGGGTAATAATTGTTGTGCAACAACACCTTGTAAAACAAATGACAAAAGTGTTCTAATCGGCTCTTGTTGGTCAGAAGGAAAAACATTAATAATTCTTGAAATTGTTTGAATCGTTGAGTTAGTGTGAAGTGTTCCAAAAACTAAATGTCCTGTCTCTGCAACCTCAAGCGCCGCTTCAATTGTTTCAACATCTCGAAGCTCACCAACCAAAACAATATCTGGGTCTTGCCTTAAAAGTGATCTCAATCCATTTTTAAACGAAAGTGTATCAACTCCAATCTCACGCTGATTGATAATACTCATTTTATGTTGATGCATGAATTCGACCGGATCTTCTAACGTTAAAATATGCCCTGGCTCTGTACTATTAAGCCTATCAATAATAGAAGCAAGAGTTGTCGACTTCCCAGACCCTGTAGGACCTGTGACCAATAATAATCCATTGGAAACATCTGTCATTTCTAATAATACATTTGGCAAACCAAGTGTATCAAAATCTGGAACCTGACTCGGTATTTGTCTAAAAACCGCAGCGACTGAACCCTTTGAATAAAAACAATTTGCTCTAAAACGTGCAAGTCCCTTAACGCCAAATGAGAAATCAAGTTCAAGATTTTTTTCTAACTGACTTCGTTGAGCTTCAGTCAAAATTTGATAGATTAATCTTTTTGTATCATCAGCTGCTAAAGCTGGAATTTTAACCCTAACTATTTCTCCCGAGATACGCATTGCAGGTGCTGAGGATACAGTTATGTGTAAATCTGAAGCACCATTATCAACCATAACCTTAAACAATTGTTGAATTTGTAAAC
>JABJPQ010000475.1 GCA_018663815.1 Halobacteriovoraceae bacterium
ATTTACAAATGTAAAACTAAGAAATACGACTATAGCCAATAAAACCAGAGAAACTGAAAATCGACTTCTTAGCACACACTCTTGGTCCAAGTTTGCAGCTTCTGAAGACTTCAGGTGAGGTAAAAAAAAATGATAAATACTTTCCAAGTTCATTAATAGTTTTTCGGCTAAATACCCATCGCTCTTTAGAGGATTCTTAGAATTACTTTTCATCCTTGCGACTTAAATAATTTTTCTTTATGCCTAAGTGTAACTTCATACTCTTTAAGAAAAAGACTCCTACCTATCCTTAAGATCTTTTATTTTTTTTTACGCAGCTGAATCCACTGAGCTGAATCTCCAGCAATATTAAAAATAAACTTTCCACCTTCAAACTGATAATTCCTTCCCTCGACAAGAGTCTTACCAGACTCAACCTCAAAAAATTCTAATTCCTGACTTGAAAAACGATTTGATACCCCTTCAACATCACCAACTACAACCTGCTTGGTGTTTTTCGTTGGATTAGTGAGTACTAAAACCTCATCTGCTAACCAAGGAGCTTTATCTAATTTTTCAGGATCTTTATACATATGAGAAACCACCCAAGATCCAACTTCTGAATCATAACTATCAACCCAACGGATTCGGTTAGGTCGATAAAGTGCTAATGATTTTTTTCGGGCATCCATAAGCTTTTGCCAGTCTCTAAAAACTTGCGCCTGAGGACTTTTATTACTAGGATCCATAACTGCTTTCATTTCCGCTCTTGTTACTGGATCCCGTATAATCCATCTGGGATCGTAAACACTATCGTAGCTACTTTTTCTTAAGATGGAGTCTGGCGCTGGTACTTTATTTTTGTCTTGTTCTTTTAAAGCAATCTCAACTTTTTTATGAAAAGTAAATTTCTTCTCTAAATTTTTCTTTGTTTCTAAAAGACTCTTTTTAGTATTCTCATCAGGATTTTTAGTTAGCTGTACTTTGATATCCGCCAGTCCGTCTTTAACTTCTTTAAAAACAGTTGTTAAAAGTTCCTCAGCCTTTTTATAGGCAAATGGAATAGAAGTTGTTTTTCCTAGCTCATCTCCGCCGTAAGCAGCTGTGTTCCCCATTCCAAGCAAGGTCTTATGTAAAAGTTTTAAACGTTTAGGTTCAATATCACCATTGGGATCACGTTTGAGTAGGTCCGCATTACGAATGGCGATATTTGAATCCCCATACAATGTATCACCACCTCTTTTTGCGGCGATATCTTTAACTTTTTTGACAACATGCTCATATTTTTTTGGGTCTACAAAAAAGGCGACATGATCATGGGTTGCAGTAAACATTAGGGATAGATGGTCATGAGCAAACTTATCATTATTTTCTTGGATCCTCCTAATTGTATGTACCAGGGGACCAAAATTTTCAGCAACGATAGCAACCTTTGCAACATTGGCAGGTTCAAAACCATAATCCATGTTTCCACGCTTACCAAACTCTTGCGTAACCTTACTAACCTTGGCCACTTGACCCGAGTAATCCAAGGAGGTTTCTACTCCACCTACTGCTTCATTAACAATTCTCATATTTGGTCTTAGCCCTTGGGAAAAGAGATTTAAAAACTCCATTATCGCCAAGTTTGCTTTCTTTATTGGGTCTGCTTCTGTTCCCTTCTCAACAATTTTTTTTGTATCTAGAGCGGACTCAGGATTCATAAAAAAAGTAGCATCATTTCTTTGAGTTGTAATTCCTCTCGAAATCCAATATCCAAGGGCATTAAAATGATGTTCCCATGGGTCTGGTATTTTGTTATTTTGAGCTATTTGATTAGCTTTAAAAAAATATAACCCCCAAACTTCCGTGCCGTCGTTAAGCTTTAGCGGAGCATAATGAAACTCACTTGCATTTGCATCATCTAACTCAAGTGTCCACTCTTCATGGGTGATGGGATCCCTGTACTTTACATATCTCCCTCCATCATCCCCTCTAAATACATCTCCTATCTTCTCAGGTTTAGAGGAGCGATAAACAAATTCCTTGCCTGTAAGCCTCGTTACATCTAACCCTGTAGCCTTAGGGTCAATGTGGGAAAAAACAAAATCTTGTAAAGTATACTTCCCCTCAGACGTCCATCGGTTAAGAAAATTATTAGCCTAATTTCCACCTAATTTTGGATCAATCTTTTTTTGACCAGCATGATCATAACGTCCATCCCGACCACCAGGAGCATCATAGTTTGAAGTGATGATAACATTGTCTGCTCTCGCTTCATTGGAATATTTAATTAAAAAATCCGGATCTTGAAATGCTCCACTTCCTTTACCATCTACTGCCACTCCATCAGCATAAACATATAAATATCCTCGCGTGGCACGGGGATCCAACTTGTAAATATTTTGATCTCCGGCCATTTGAAAATCCTCTGTGCGTCCAAGTAGAATAATATTGGGATTGTTTTTTAGCTTATGCTTAAAAGCATTTATATTCTTAAGCGCAACATACATTAATTCATGCTTTTGTTTTTCATTGAATCCGGCCGCGGCGGCTTCTAGCTGATCTAAGTATTCTGGGCTATGACCAATTAAAAATTTGTGTTGTTTAAAGTTGCGATGCTTAAGCGCTTTGTTAAATACTTTTTTATCCAACTCTATAACAGCATCACTTCCAATTAAACCTTCCATAACGCAACCAATTGACGCCACGCACGAGCCATCTATAAGTAACAGAACTAAATTCAAAACCATAAAATAATTTTTTATCACACCAAGTTATCGGTAAAGTGAGCTATTAAAATAAGCTTGAAATCCCGAAGTTTAACTACTTAGATCATTAGTACCTGACACAACTGGTTATTTATTTATATTGTCAAAGACCTTCCCTAAATCTAGCATATTGACCTGCTAAAAATATGCTAATACAGGAGAGCGCATGAAAAAACTCATCTTAACACTTTTTATTTCTTCTCAGGCCCTTGCGGGAATACCTAATTTACCAGCTATTTCAGAAACAACTCCTATCCCTGCTGGCCATGAAGAAACTGACGATGCAGCTATTTGGGTAAACCAAAGCTCGCCTGCAAAATCTCTCGTTCTAGGTGTAAGCAAAACAAAATTAATAGATGGTGGCCAAGCAGGACTTGGTGTTTATGATCTTGCAGGCAAGCAAATTCAGTACTTCCAATACGATAGACTTAATAATGTAGATATTAGGGGCAATATCGCTGCAGCTTCGAATCGAGACAAAAAAAGCATCACTCTTTTTAGTGTCCATGCTAAAGGTGTGACTTATCTTAGAGATATCAAACTACCCATAACTGAAGAGCCATACGGTTTTTGTTTACAAGAAAACAATGCGGGAAAACTTTATGGTTGGCTGCCAATGAAGTCCGGTCTTCTCTACAAAGTAGATATTGCCAATAATAATTTTAAAGTTATAGATACTCGAAGCTTCTTAACACCGGAACAAGATGCACACCTTATCAGTTTAATTATCGACGATGTTATGTTTGAAAAAGACCTCCCAAAGGATGAAATGCGAGCAGAGCTTAAAGAAGAAATATCTGATCGCTTTCAACTAGAAGGCTGTGTAAGTGATGATGAAAATAATTTTCTTTATCTCGGTATGGAAAACCTAGGTGTTTGGAAAGTATCTCTCAAAGAAAAGCTTGAGGCTAAACTAATTTTCAAAGTACAAAAATCAAAATCAGATCCTGAGTTAAACGATGGTGTTACCCGTGTTACAAATGACATTGAAGGAATCACTATTTATAAGACAGGAAAAAAGAAAGGGGCCATTATTGTCTCGGTACAAGGTCTTAATGAATACGCAGTTCTTGATAGGCAAAGTGATAAATACCTAGGAAGCTTCACTGTTAACCTTGGAAAAGATGCTGTGACAGAAACTGATGGTTTAACTGTAACTTCGCAATATCTTGGACCTAATTTTCCTGATGGATTAGCCGTATTTCATGATCACCATAATACCAACGATCAGGGTGTCATCCTTAATGGTAATTATAAATATATGGATATGAGACATTTTTTACGTCACTGGCCTCAGATTTAAAAAGTATAAGAGTACTCTAAGCCTACTGCCGTACCTGCATCTACTCCTTGTGTAAAAAAGGAGTAGCGATGCTCTTGTTGATAATAAATTAAAGCCAGTTTATACTTTTCTATCATTTTATTCAGTCTTGTGAATTTCTCACCTAGGTACTCACCTACTATAAAAATTTGAAATGTCTTTTCTCCATACAGATGCTGTTTAACACCAATGTTTAAGCCCGGAACTCCAATAAAGCTGTCATTTGTTTTTTGACCAGAAAAAGTAACAAGGGAATAGAACGTTTTTTCATAGGATTTCCTACCAATTCCTAATCCCCCCAAAAGTGAGAGCTTTTTATTTGAGACATAGTCTTTATAGCTTGCATTTACACGCCAAGATACAGCTGGAAGATTCCAGTAATAATTTTGTATAGAAAGTATATCTACAATATCAATTGCTTTTTCTAGTCTCTCCTTTCCGTTAATTTTCTCTCTTCGAATTTGTAGGTCTAAAAATTTTATATATGAAGAGTCATCATGCCCAATAGGACTGTCAAAAAAATCATGAAAGCCATACCGAAGGGATACTTTTTGAAAATCAACACCACTAGCTAAAACAACTTTATTAAAACCATGTCCAACGCTAGGCCGATAGATTTCTTCGTCATCCAATACTTTGTTATTTAATATGTCAATTGTTTTAAACTGAGATCTTCGCTCCATTGTTCTAAACATAATCTTTTTTTCTAGGGGGCTTAACCTTGTATTAACATCGTAATTTTTCCACTTCCAATAATCAACGAGTGCACTTAAAACTAAGGGTTCACTTATAAGCTCTAACTCATTCTCATCATACTTTGCTCTGGAAAACCGTGTTTTTTGCTTTGATGTGAGCTGAGTAAATTGGCTTTCAATCTGTTTTTTTATAGATGGTTTATACTGGGATATTTTCGAATTAAAGCTCCTTACAACTTCCTTTAATGTTTCTTGAGGAACAACAAATAAATGATCCTTGCTTAGAGATTTAAAGCTCGGTCTTATGACTTCTAATTGCCTCAAAAGAAAAGTTGAACAATTTTCATCCAGAAAATAATAATCAAAAGCAACAGTATGTGAGATTTCCCATGCGTGTTTAATAAAGAGATCTTTTTCATTAGTAGTTAAACTTATTTTGTATTCCCAAATATCTCTACTCTCTGAGTTGTTGTAGATACCGACGTTCATATAATGTGGCTTTATATCTAAAAAGGCGAAATACCCTCCCGTAAGTCCTTTAAGTGTATATTCAAATGCATTGTCATCGGGTGAGGTTCGCGCTTGAAAAGCAAAAGAATAACCCAGCAGCTCCTTTGTGACCCGTTCATTACCTCTACTCTTACGGTTAAATCTAAAAAATGTATGCCCAAACATTGAAGCCGGATTACTTGGATAGGCTGAAGCAAAAACTAAATACAAATCTCCTGCATCAAGTCCCTTAACCCATTGTTCATATTCTACGCACTTCTTAGGCTTATATAAGCCTGGCCATTTTTTTAATATCACATGCTTTCTTCCCATAAAGACGCATTCTAAGAACATGCCGTTCTTATGTTTTATACTACTTTTAAAAGAGTTGATTGTGGCCTTAAGCTCAGATTTAGAGTCTTTGAAACCAATATTTGAAATAAAAAAATGATCTCCTTTAACCAGAGATTTTCCGTTTTGTTGAATATAGAGAATGTTTTGCCATTGTTTTGACTTAGCAAAAGACTCAATCTCCTTAGTTGTTTGAGCCAACGAGATTGAGTGATAAAATAAAAAAAGAAAAGTTAAACAGCGAAACAAGATTGAAACAATACAGGATCTTTAATAATCACTTTGTAAGTTTCTTTAACTAAGCTTGTTGGATCAATATTTTGTTTATCAAATAATTGGTTGAAATTTTCTTGCATTCGATTTTTAAATATCTTGGTATTCTCTCCATGGCATCCCATTAGCTCACCATAAGCAGTTAAAAATGCGCCATTTCCTTTTGATGCATCAGCTGCAATTTCAAAATAGTTTTCAGTTGCAAATTTCAAATCCTCAACTTCATTCTTAACAATTGAGTGCTTTGTGCAGTTAGAAGTCCCTAACGTCATCCCAAGCGTAACGGAAGGAAATAATACCGCATTTGTAGTTGCTCTTAATGCTGATGAGAGAAGTGAGTTTTTCTTTGAAACAAACCAACCTGGCCCACAACCAGAACTACCGTCGGCAGCATAAGTATTAACAGAAAAAATTGTAACTAAAAGTAAAATTAACTTCATCTATAAGACTCCTTTCTTAGTTTTAAGAAATAATAACATAAATAAAGTGAATCAACTACCAAAGGACTGTGACCATGGCCAATAAATCAAAACCTACTAAAATCATCAGATGACAAGCTCCGCAATTTCTTTACCAAAAAAGACGGAGCAAAAGCGAGAATAGTTTAATTTAAAGCACGAGAACAATCTTCTCTCGTGGCTAGATTGATTAGTGTATTATTACCAGAGTCGCAAAAAAGTGTAAGTACTGGAACTGGAGTGGGAACTGGCACCGGAACTGGCTGTGGAGTTACAGATCCAGTTAAATCAGTAAGTACTCTTTCAAGTCTTTTTTGAGTACGTATTAAGTCCCTATTAGTGTGGTGGGTACTATTAACTGAATACTCTATCTCCTCTAAAAGAAAATTTATTTCGTCGATGGTTCCGGCAAAAGAGCTTGTTGTCATTGCTAACGTCATAAACATTGTTAAGTACTTCATAATAATATTCCCCTTGATTGTTTTGTTTCAACAGATTAAAGGTTCATTTAGTGCAATCGTCTATCAGCAGTATAATAATTACCTATAAATAGTCCCATATTCATACATATAATTTAATATTTAGTTAATCTTCATCAGATAACATGTTTACTTTAATCATAATTTCATCTCTTTGTTCTTTAGTTAAAACAACTGGCGCGATAACAGGCTCTCCAGTTTCTTCAGAGAAAAATTCGTTAGGTCTATACGTCTTAAACACATATCCCAGTAATATCATTTTAAAAATTTTAATTGTAATACCCAAAGGATACTTTGGATGTGAGTTCTCAGGCAATTCACCTTTGGCAAATCGGCTCATGCAATAGTCTGAAACTTCTCCAATCGCATCCTGCTTTGAAATATCTAAAGCATCAAAATCGATAAATTTTTGGATAATTCCATTAAATGCAATTTTTCCATTCATAGTATTTGCCACAGGTGTTTTACAACAACTTGTATACCACCTTTTTAGACCCTTAGGACTTAGCTGCATACAAGCCAGATTGTTTTTTCCTTGCGTAAGCTTCAATTTATTTGGGGTTATCTGAAACAATTCGGTTCCATTATTCTCAGTTAAAACATTTTGAGGGTTTCCTAAAAACTGTGCGAATGCCTGGCAATCATCACAAAAGCAAACTACGTTATTACCGTCTTGCGGCTTGGTATGAACATAACCTTGCACTTGGGAGCATTGACACTTAAGGGGTATTTTTATTTTTTCCATTTTAATCCAACTTGTTAAACCTTTATTTTTTCTGACTATAAGGACCTATGAGCTCTATTTTGTTAGTCATAATTCCATCCAAGTCTAACTTTATCATTTCATCATACTCGTGCAAAGAATCCACTTGAGAGGCATAGACTTTAGTTCCATTATTATGTGCAAGCTTAATAAACTTTTCAGGCCAGCCCCAAAGAATTGATGTGAATTTTACATGTCTCCCCGGTTTTCCAAGTACTCTTTCCAAAGTTTGACGAATAGGAATAAATAATTTTTTATGATGACACTCTTTTGGAAAATGCCCATACCAACCCGTTTTTAAATACTTTACTAAACAATCTTCATCTTTTTGATTAATTTGATCTTGCACACCAAGCTTAACAAGTTCATCTTTAGAGCCTTCAGCAAAAGAATAGGGATATAAAATTCGACTTCTTACTGAATTATCATATTCTTTGATCACAGTAATAAAGGCACTTAGGGTTCTAATTTTTTCAGCTTTCACATTTACCAAAAGAGTTTTTTCTGGGTAATTTATTAGAACATCTAGAACCTGAGTAAAAGTTGGAACTCTATAATGATTTCTTCCCCTAAATGGAAATGTTTGACCATTATCAGCAGTATACCCATAACCAATATCCAAGGATTGAATATAATTTAGAGACTGTTGATTTGTAATACAGACTTTTTTATCATCATCATCGTCTGGCATAGTTGAACATAAGCATCCAAGGTCACAACGAGCTTCAGTTCGGCAATCCAAAGTATAATCATGAAAAACAACAAGCTCATCAACTCCATTTATCTCAGTCGTTGGGTGAATATCAAGCTCAACCATATCAGCGCCAAAGTTAAAAGCAGCCTCTATCGATTCAATTGTATTTTCTAAGAAATCATGTTCAATTGAATTAATTCTACTGGCAGTACAAGTATCATTCTTTAAACCAGTTCGATGGTAATTTTGATTAACTCCTCTATGCGAAATTAAGATGCTTGCATAGCTCTCGGAGAATAGGAATAAATATAAAAAGATTATTTTCATTTATATATCTTAAGTCTTTTGACTTAAAGTTCCGACTACTTTTTTTAAAAAGGTCTGTTTTATGGCTTATTTTCTAGTAAGGTAAGACATATCAATCTGTTGAATCAATCCACCTTTCCACGTTTCCCGATGAAAAACATATTTATCTCCCATGGTGTATAGTCGAAATCTAAATTCATTATTATTATGACTTCCTTTCAAGTAATAAACATTTCCTTCAACAGTTCCCTCTGCACGAAATGAGCCTTGTGACATAATCACGCTCTTACCACTCACTTCCAAAGTCATATCTTTTGTTAAATCTTTTCCATTTTTAAATCCATGAGCTGTAATTGTGAGCGTATGTTTACTTTTCGCGGTCATTGTCTCTGGGTAAGACTCTTTTTTCACTTCTTTCCCATTGGCTATCTCAAAGCTAACATTATGCCATTTTCCGATTAAGAACGTTACCAATGGATTAAAAGGTTCTTTCGCTTGCATAGAATTTACTCCAAAAAGTAATAAAAAAATAAAAATAGATTTAAACATAAAATCCTTTTTTTTAATATCAATCTAATTATGCAAAATTTCTTCAATTGATTTTCCAGAGTCTAGGTCCAAGGGATTTAAATACTGAACTGAAATAGATTTTTCTTTGCATAATTCGACTTCTTTAGAAACTCCGTATGACTCTTGCCATCCATCAATTTTCAAAACTATCATTCCCTTTGACGCCAGTAATAGGGAAAAATCGAAATCCAAAATAAGTGTTCTTCTTTCATCTAAAGTAAAACCGCCATAATCACTCATCATAGCGTGGTTATGAACAATGGGACTCCAAGCATGTACTCCTCGTTTTAAAAGTTTTCCACATACCTGTGCCGCAATTTTGGCTCTCATCTCTTTTTGAGAATCAGAACCATTATATGGATTTGAAATATAATAATAACTCATAAAACCCTTGATTAAATAGTTAGAAAATAAGAAAAAGGGTATTAAAAAATTCTTGTGATAGCAAGACGATAAACTTCCTGCTTCTAATGTCTAGCATACACATTGATTTCATTTGTAATAAGCTTATCAATAGGAGATCCACCTTTGACAATATGTGTATATTTTCCTTTTAAAAGCATTTTCAATAAGTTTGATTTTTTAAAATCATCATTCTTAATTTGAGAGTAAACGCCGTTGCTAGATATAATTCGGTGCTGAAACGTTCCTTTTATAGATTTAACACTAAATACAATAATATAATCTCTGTAATTATCAACCAACTGACTATTGACCTTTCTCAAAACCTGAAATGAATCATTAATCTCTCTTTGATATATAAACTCTGCACCGACATCTTCTAATTCTAAATTATTTATTTTAACTTCTAATTGATCTAGAACATCATCATTTGAGAACCATGACATATATGGAAAATCACGATCCAATTCTATATGCGGACCCTCTGAAAACATATGCTCTCCAGACGTTCCACAAAAAAGATGATAACGACTGTTATATCCACCATACCCCCACTCAAAAGAAAGGCAATAATTATTGCTTGAGTGTGTATTTCTATTATTTGCATGAGATAATAATGTCACTAGAGTTAATACGAGAGTTAATGATATTTTTTTCATAAAAATGTTCCTTGTTATAAGCCTTATCTTTCTCGACCAAGCTTAACTTCTATTTTTAAGCCTGAGCGTTATCGGCCAGACGTAATTCTGCAAAAAAAGGTTTCTTTATTGACCTAGAAACTTTCACACTCAACGAGCTCTTCAGCACCAAAAGAAAAGCTAGAACTCCCAGCAAAAGCTGTTCCCTCCACTGAACAATTTAGAACCACTTCCTGAGATTCATTCACTAACATACTAACCAAGAAAAGGGTTCCCTTTTCCGACCTTTCACACTTTATGCGGTCTTCTAAAAATTCACAATTTTCCATACGAGAACAATCTGGATTTAAGACATTTCTAAGTTGCTTATTATTAAACGAAGTCATTAGTTGAAGCATCACAGGGTCATTTGCAAATTGTTTCTTGAGTAGATTTAAGCCAGAATTATCTTCAACAGTTAAATTATAGACTTTTTTGTTCTTTTCTACTTTAAGGTTGTAGCTTTCTGATTGACAGTAAATACCTTCAGCAAAGGAAGACAAAGAGGTCAAAAGGGTTAATCCAAGTAATAAATATTTCATACCAATTGTTCCATATATCTAAAAATTCTTGGCATTATACCACATCTACTTAATGAGTTCATCAGCAAGTGAAAGGATTATAGAGTCTGTTAGAAATACGAATATAACACTCAAATAAACCATTGAAATAAAGAAAATTGATATAATATATTAATCATATTTTAGGAAAAGTATCCTCAAACGCACCAGGACCATTTACTCCCAAGATAGCATTCATAAAAAGTGAATCACTCTGAACAATAGATTTCTTGTTCTCGAGTAACGTTATTGAGCACTGAAAAAGCTAGGGCTCCATATTTCGCGGGATATTTTCTCTACATTCAGATTGTAACTCCTCTCTTTTTTCTTGCTCAGAATCGCAGCTCTATTCAAGAAAAATAGGCAAAGAATTCCATTTCTTTTCAATATTTTTAACCTTCCCTAAGTGCACATGCTTATCCATCGAAAACAATATTGATTCTAAGATATTCGTAACTACAATAAACGGAGTAATACAATTTACCATCCCATTGCCGGTAGATGAAGCATGAAAACTCATATCAACATGCTTTCTCAAACGCCCAGTTTTTTTATCTGTAAATAAGGTTGAGTGAACTCGCTTCTCTTTTAAGGCGATAAAGAAGTCCTGGAACTCAACAAGTTCCTTATTAATTGAAAAAGTAATGACAACATCTTGCTTTGATATAGAATGAATTTCTGAAAGTTTTGAAAACCCAAGCTCTGTATAACAAACAGTATTCTTACTTAATAAACTCAAACTATCCGCGAATTTTTTAGCAATTAGTTCCATCTGACCTATTCCAATGACAAATACTCTTTTAGCTTTGTTTATTTTTTTAGCACATTCAATTAGTTCATTCTCATTTAAATACTTAATTAATCCATTTAGATTTTTTATCTCTGACTGAAAAACAATCTTTAATATTGAGTTATCTCGTGTGTCTTCAAGGAAACTCTTGGCTTGATGAGAGGGTGAAAATTCATCCTTATACATTTTCTCTATTTCTTTTTTAAGTTCTGGAAAGCCACTAAAGTTTAAAGCCTTAGCCAACCTCGTTAAGGAAGAAAATGAAATATTCATTTTTTCAGATAACTCCGCCCCACTTAAAAATGAGTTTGACTCAAGGTCCTCCAGGATTGTTTCAATGGCCTTAAGTTGTTTAATTGGTAAGTTCGTATTTTTTATCCGATCAAATAAATTCATTATAAATAAACTTCATCAGACAAGTCTTCGTCTAATTTAATCGGCATTAAGATATAAAACCAATCCTCTTTTAAAACTTCATCTTTAAAATGCAAAGATAAAGGATCAATATCAGAATCCTTACATACAATAATAGCAGGAGAAAGTGGACTCGTTACCAAAACCGTTATCTCTTCATTTGCAAAACACGCAAGATACTTAGCATTAAACCCAAGGCTTGTTTCACTTGTCGATTCAGATATTTTAAAAAATGGTTCTGTAATATCAGTATAATCCAAGACCATCGTTGCTGAATAATCTTCTTTTTTAAATAGCTCAAACCAGGCTGGGACTTTTATCGTAATCTTGCGACCACTTTCTTGTGGAATAAATTGTTTCCAACTTGGAAACTCTAGCTCAGCTTCAACAAAGGATCCTTTTTCAAACTCAAACTTTGAATAAGTTCTTCCTGCTTTTTCTATCTCCCATGGCTTTTTTGTTGCAAACAAGACATGTGAATTTGTTGCAACCACATGTCCAGAGTGATCATAGTGAAATGATTGGATCTTTTGATGCTTAAGACTATCTTGACGTGAACTGCTAAACGTAATTAAGTTTTTTAAACTGTGCTCCATAGGGCTTCCTTTGTGAAAAATTAATACCAATTTATTAGTAGAATGAAAATATATTTTCACTAAAATAAAGACAAGTGTGAAAACAGACTATTTTTTTAATTTCAAAATCAACATAAATATCTGTTTTTACGAATCTATACTGAAAATAGGACTTTCTACCTGACGACGGACACTCTTAAGCATATAAAAGATTAATGAATAAACTTAATGAAGTTTTCAAACTCTTTTTCAGATTAGGTATCGTCGCTTTTGGTGGGCCAGCGGCTCATATTGCTATGATTCACAAAGAAGTTGTGGATAAGAGAAAATGGATGGACGAAAAACACTTCTTAGACTTAGTCGGTGCGACTTCACTTATTCCAGGACCCAACTCTACCGAGATGGTTATTCATTGTGGATACCAAAGAGCTGGATTTTCAGGACTCGTAATCGCGGGTATATCCTTTATTTTTCCGGCCTGTGTACTTACCGGCCTATTGGCATACCTGTACACGCTGGCCTACCAAATCCCAAATTTTG
>JABJPQ010000142.1 GCA_018663815.1 Halobacteriovoraceae bacterium
CTTTTAATAAAGGTAGGCGTCCATATGAAGCGATAGCGTTTCAGTTTTCACATCACACGGTATACGCCGATGGAAGAGTTGAGCATACAGGTGAATTTCTAAATACAAATGTTGGAGAGTTTCCTAATTATGATTTTCTGAGAGAATTTAAGAAACAGCTTGAAGGTGATCAGGGAACAATCTTTAGATATTCCCCTCATGAGAATACATTTTTAAACCATATTTATTCCCAATTACATGAAGAGACTTCAGATATCAAAGACCGCGATGAATTATGTGACTTCATAAAAACGATTACGACTTCTTCAAGCTCAATGGCTGAAAAGTGGGAAGGTGAGAGAAATATGGTGGATCTTTGGCATCTTGTTAAGAGGTATTACTATGATCCTGCCACACATGGATCAAATTCAATAAAAGCAGTTCTTCCAGCAATATTAAACTCTAGTGAATTCTTAAAGACTAAATATTCAAAACCAATCTACGGGGCAGAGGGTGGAATTCGTAGCCTAAACTTCAACGATTGGCAGTGGCTTGAAGTTAAGGATGGTGATGTTGTAGATCCATATAAAAAACTTCCAAAAATGTTTACTGATGTGAGTTCAAAGAACTTGGATTTGTTAACGGAAGATGATGAACTTGCAAATGGCGGAGCAGCCTTAACTGCTTATGGTCGTATGCAATTTAGTGAAATGAGTGAAATAGAAAGAAAAGAACTCTCAAGTGCTCTTCTTCGTTATTGTGAGCTGGATACTATGGCAATGGTAATGATATTTGAGGCTTGGTGTACGTGGCTTGATTAATGTTAAAATATTAGAAATGGAGAAAAAGTGAAATTATTAAATGTTAAAATAAAGAATTTTAGAGGATATAAGCAAGAGATCACTATTCCTATTTCAGATCTAACCACATTTGTAGGAAAGAATGATGCAGGTAAATCGACAATCCTGGAAGCCCTCGAAATATTCTTTAATAATAAAAGTGTCGTATGTGAAAAAGATGATTTAAATATAAATGCTGATAATACTAAGATCGAAATATCATGTGAGTTCTCTGAGCTTCCAGAGGAAATCGTAATAGATGCTACAAACAGTACGACACTTACAAGTGAGTACTTACTTAACTCAAACGGTAACCTTGAAATCAAAAAAATATTTTCGGCGACAGCGGCTAAACCCAAAGAAAAAGTTTATATAATATGTAATCATCCATCTATTAGACAAGGTAAAGATCTTTTGATGTTGAAAAGGGCAGATCTAAGACAAAGAGCAACAGATTTAGAAATACCTGAGAACCAGTTTAACAGCAACTTGAATGCTTCGATGAGACATGCGATTTGGAGTAGTTTTGGTGATCTTCAACTTGTTAGCGTCGATTTACTTGTTGATAAGGAAGACTCAAAAAAAGTTTTTGAGAGTATACAAAAATATTTACCGCTTTACGCCTTGTTTCAATCAGACAGGCAAAGCCGAGATGATGATAAAGAAGTTGTTGATCCTATGAAAATTGCAATACAACAAGCATTGAGTGAATTAAATGATGAAATAGAACATATTAAAACAGAGGTTCGTAATAGAGCAATTGAAACGGCTAATAGAACACTGGGAAAGCTCAATGAAATGTCACCAGAACTGGCATCTCAGTTGATCCCTGAGTTTAAAGCTGAGCCAAAGTTTGAATCACAGTTTAAGTTAACTATTGTTTCCGATGACCAAATTCCCATTAATAAAAGAGGAAGTGGAATTAGAAGACTGATCCTTCTTAATTTCTTCAGAGCTGAAGCTGAGCGAAGAAGGCAGGAGCACCAAGGAAATCAAATTATTTTTGCTTTTGAGGAGCCTGAGACGTCTCAGCATCCAGACCATCAAGAGATGCTTATTAATGCATTTCTTGAACTTTCACATACAGATAATAGTCAAATATTATTAACAACACATACTCCCGCTCTTGCTGGCTTACTTCCCCTAGAAAGTCTAAGATTTGTTGAGAAAAATGAAGATGACCGAACAGTTCGGTTTGGAACGGAAGATGTTTTTGAAGAAGTCGCAGAATCTCTGGGCATCTTACCTGACCCTATCTCTAATCACGCAAAGGCCATCTTACTGGTTGAGGGAAAAGGGGATGTCGTATTTGTTCATCACACCGCGAATACTCTCAGAGATGCTGGATATTTAGATAGTGCGTTCGAGGATAAACACTTTGCGATTATACCAATCGGAGGATGTGGAAATATTAAACACTGGCGTAATAAGAAATTAGCGGAACAGTTTAATATACCATATTGCGTGCTCCTAGATTCTGATGTGGGGACAAATGAAGCAAGAATTAACGAGGAAAAAATTAATCAGCTTAAAGAAGACGGGGTGAAGGCATACCTTACAAGAAAAAGAGAGCCTGAAAATTATATTCATGTTGATTGTCTTGAACTCGAGGATGGAAGTTTATTCAATTTTACGGAGACATGTGATGCCAAGGTCTTAATCGGAAAGGAGAAGGTAAGTAAAATAAAAATGGTTTTAGAGGACTACTGGGTCAAAATGTCAGCAGAGCAAATTAGAGAAACAGAAAAATATTTAGATGGTGAAGTTGAAAAATATGAGTTCACTGATATGTTTAAAGACTTCCTATCACTAGTGGAAGATTAAAATATTATTTTTCTCTTTTCGGAATTTCTTTTTTTAGATTGTCTGACAACTCAGGCAAAATAAATAATCTTTCCGCAAGATTCTCAACGATACCAATTACAGTATCCATCATAATTGTTTCCTTTGGATTCCAGCCTCTATGAGCGGAGGCATGACCTGCTTCTAAAGCTACGTCAATTAGCTTTGAATCAGCAGCAGACACTTCACCTTCGCTCACTAAGCGTTTGAGCCTTTGCTGAAAACCGCCCTCATTACCAATCTTTAAATTCATTATTTGATCAATAATTGTTCTACACGCAGTTGTTGTTAAATATTTTGCACCTGCACCATGAGCAATGTAGAGCTCATTAAATAGGTTCTTAAGAATTTCGTCATTAAGGTCATCAATCCACCGAGGTTTTCTTTTGGAGCTTGTAGGAGGATAATATTTTACTTCAATACCATCAGCCTCGGAAAAGTAATGAGACATTTTGACTGAAACGTTCTCACAGCCACGGCATTCTAAAATTTCCCAAGTATATGACCAGTCAATTACTATTCCATGGGAATTATCTATTTCTTCAGATCCTTTTTGGATGTGAACAGCTTGTATGTCATGCTTTGTCTCCTGAAGGCATTGATTACATTTAGATTTTGTTATTTTTATTTCATTAGTCATTTTAACTCTTTGATTAAACCATCAATTTCTTTACTAGCACTCGCTAGCAATTGCTTAATCTCTTCAGCATATTGCTCAGGCTCAAGAAGCTCTTCAGTTTCAATCCCGTGTGGATTGTAATGAGAAGCTGAAAGATTAGTTCCATTATCAAGAACTTTATCAGCAGGAATTAGCCAGCTATTTTTTGACTCTGCTCTTTTCTTATATGAACCAAGCAATCCTTTGAAATGATCTTCATTAATTCCATTTTTCTTTGTTAGTCTCTGTCCCTCAGGAAGAGTTACTTCATAAAACCAAATATCTTCAGTCTTTTTAGTCTTATCAAATAGGATTACAGAGGTTTTAACTGCTGAGTAAGGCAAGAATACCCCTGCAGGTAAACTAACGACTGTATGGACGTTACAGCTCTCTATAAGCTGTTTTTTGAACTGAGCATAAGCAGAACCAGTTTGAAATAAAACACCTTCTGGAATTACAACTGCAGCTCTACCATCTTGCTTTAAGCTTTTTTCAATATGTTGTAAAAAAAGAAGTTCTGTTGCATTTGCTTCTATTGGAAAGTTCTTTTGAATAACTTTCTGTTCTTTTCCACCAAATGGAGGATTTGCTAGGATGACTTCATACTTCTCACTATCTTCAATTTGACGTATATCTCTTTGTAATGTGTTTTGCTTTGAAATTTGAGGATAATCAAGACCATGAAGAGTTAAATTCATTAAGCACATAACATATGGAAGAGGAGTTTTCTCAATTCCAAATATTGTTTCAGTATTTAATATTTTTCTAAGAGTAGGGGTCTTTGCTTGACCATCAAGGTGAATATGAGCTTCCGCTAAGAACCCCCCTGTCCCACAAGCAGGATCATATAC
>JABJPQ010000531.1 GCA_018663815.1 Halobacteriovoraceae bacterium
GAACAAGTAGTAAGCACCGTTGGTGGAACTGGTGTTTGGGGAACTTCCTTGTGGGGAAGTGCTACTTGGGGTCCATAGTTATATAAAAACTATTTTTGTAGCAATGAGGTCGTTATGCCTACTTTGCGAGGGTGATATAAGTCATAGAACCTTACTTCGGTTGAATAATTAAAGACTTATCACCATTTCAATTTTTAATTCAGAATTTTATTTAATCAATATTATAATGGAACACAGGAGAATTGTTTCCATGAAATTACTATTGTTAGTATTATCTACATTTATTATATCTTGTATTCAAAATGAAATCGTACTGGACTGTTCTTCTGATAACTCCGAGGAAAGCTCTTGTGTTGATGAGAAAATTGTTAATGAAAATAATCCAATTGTTAATAATGATACTGTGACAATAACTCCGGATATCCCGGTAGATAAAATAGATAGTGTCCCTCCTGCTCCAGAGGAAAGTTTGCTTTGTATTGCAAACTCAGTAGTCCAAATCGGTTGTAATAAATTGCCTGCAAATGCTTTGAGCGGTCATCGAAATAATACTTGTAACACAAATGGCTCAAGTTCAATTATTTCTTCTTGTATGGTTGAAACCTGTGTGCCTGGTTATATTATAATTAATAATTCGTGTACTGCTGTTGTTAGTAATAGTACAGGTAAGGACCTTGGACAAAATTGGATGTTTTTAGGGGATAGTCAAACTGCAGGGCGAGCAAACCAAAATCCAAGCGTTGGTTCCCATGCTATTGCCTTTGAAACTCTCTATGCTTCAGATCAAATAAATGCAAGGGTACTTGGAGTTGGAGGAAGACACTTAGCAGGCCATCAGACAGCTTATGATCAAGCTTCAAGTCTGGCTGGATTAACCTGGGTTCATTTCCAAGAAAGTGGAAATCAAAACAAAGCTGATCAAAGAACTGTTACCGAGTATATAACAACTTTTGAAAATTTTGTTAGAGGTATTCATGCAAAGTCACCTTCAGCGATTATCTCGACTGAAACGGCTTTTAGTTTTGGGCGAGAAGAGCAAAGTTATAGAAACTGGGATACCTATAATATTGCATTAAAGGAAAAAATTGTAGAACTAGCTAGTGATGGTATTATAGTCTATCTCTCGTCAGTGGATGAAATGATTAAGCTCGCTGATGCTGAGTTTTCTCCAGAAAATATTTGGTTTCAATCAGGGCAAGAAAATGCTTATCATTATACGGGCCTAGGAAATTTTATTGTTGCACTTAGTTTGTATCAAGCATTAGGGTTTAATCTCACAGAGCTTGATCTTGACCTTATTCCTACAACAGATATTTCAAGTAATGATAAGCTAAGAGCGCTAAACTTATTTTAAGCCAATCAAAAGCTAATTGAACAAGAACCTCAGGCCGAATTAACAAATAAAACCAATCTTTTTTGGCAAAATGCGTATCTTTCAATGATTGGAGAATAAAATAACAATGTGATTTTAATACGTTGGAGGAAATTCATCTTTATTTAAATATTTTTTAATTTAAGAGCTATAATAGTATTAATGAAGGCAATAGGGACTAAACTCATATTATTAGGAATGCTTGCTGGGGTACTAGCATGCAATAGTGAAATTAACGTAGACTACTTAGCTGAAGTGGCACCTGAGATCGAAGCAAAAGTTATCATTGATCCCGCACCTACTGTTATAACAGATCAAGTAGCTCCAAGTGCACCATTTGATTTTGTCGCCACAAAAGGTTCTTCCAGCTCAATTACTTTGAATTGGACCTCAGCAGGCGGAACGACCACAGAATTTCAAATATCTTATAATGACGATGGATCTCTTCCTCTTGATTGTGCCATTGCTGATAATTTAATTACTCTTAGTGGAACTTCAAAAGAAATAATAGGTCTAACATCCAATCAGCAGTATCAGTTTAAGCTTTGCTCCCTTAACGGTAATACAATCCCGGATCTTTCAGCTCCAATCGTGATAGATGAAACGACTTTCGCAACTTGTGATTATAGTTTAACTTCGATGTGGTTAGATGATAGTGCTAACGGGTATGGTGATGATAGCATGACCGATGACTTTGATGAATTTGAAGTATTTTTGCATGCTATCTCAGACCAAAATGCAGATGGCATAATTTCCGTTTGTTTAGCTGATGGAGTAAGTATCACAACGACATCAATAACTTCAGGAGATCGTATTTTTATAAATAATGTTGATAACTTGCATATTTATGCTGAGACTGGGGATACTGCATCGTTGATAAATAATAGAACAGATGGAGCGGTTGACTACTTTAATGATCATGGCGTTTTTCATATTAATAGTAATTCTGATTCTGTCTCATTAAGTAATTTAACCTTACACAGTGAAGGAGACGAGGGACGAGTTATTTATAATAATTATGGTGGTAGCTATACTGTGTTGGAGGACTTAACAATAACGGCTATTGGTTCTCATAGCGAAGGAATTCACTTTAGAGATGGAGCCGTAGGGCTAATTAAGAATGTAAGTATTATCACTGATGATAATTTAGCGTATGGGCTCGAGATGCAGTCAGATGTTGTAATCACAAAAATTGACGGACTTAGTATTTTTACTCAAGGGCCAAATTCACCCGCTATTGAAGCGAGTGTAAATTCTAGTGGAATAATTATGGAAATGATAAATAGTAGTTTTAAGACTGTAGGGTCAGCTTCTCATGGGATTAGACTAGGAGATAATGGTGCTGTTTTAAAAATGGATAATGTGTCATTTGTTAGATCAAATTTAGCATCCACAAATGCAAGCGCAATGTTTTTTAATGATAATTCAGTTTATGTTAATACTTCGGATATTGTTAATACAATTGTTTGCACTGAAAGCGGAGGTACCTCTTGGGAGTATCTCTTGCAGGACGCAACAAATGCTGAGTATACAGCAGGAACAAATGAGTATTTAAATTCACCTGGACCGTTTGGAGCTCAAACATTTCCATGGGGAGATACGACTAATGTTGGAAATGCACCGTGGAATGTTCAGCAACAATGGGGAGGGACTTGTTCTCTCTAGTGTTTAGCGATCAATTAACTGACACATCGCTTGCTCTAAGTCCGAGCTTGTTTCATAAATTTTAATCGGAGCAAAATAAACATCAATCTTAGCAAAAGGTAGTGGGAACTTGGCTTGACTCCAAGACTTTTTAAAGATTTTCTGACTGCTAGCAATGGCCCTTATACCAATGATTTTAGTCTCTGTTTTTTTAGCGATAGCACATATTCCATCTTTTACTTTAAAAATTGGACCTCGCGGGCCATCGACAGCAAATGCCATTTTATAGCCAGCTCTTACTTTTTTAATCGCTGCAATTAATCCCGAAACGGCTTTCTTAGAAGATGATCCACGCACTGGTTTGTAGCCTAAAAACATAGCGGCTCGATTCATGATTTCTCCATCTTTAGAAGTGGAGATTAAAACGGACATATTGCGATTCTTAAAATAGTTTAAAAGGCAAAGTTCATCTTGATGAAAAAAAGACAATAAATATTTGGTTTCGATTGTGGGTTGTTTTTCTTGAAAACATTTTTGAAAAAATGCTTCATCTTCTTTTGATTTAAAGTGCAGTTGATACCTTAAAGTCATCCCAATAAATCGAACGATTAAAAAAGCAATAAAACCTAATGTTTTTTCTCTCATGTTGTGACCAAAAAAAAGGGAGCAAAAAGCTCCCTCGTAAAATTATTCTAACTTAAAATCTTTTTAAATTCTTCAGTCATGATAGGAACGATTTTAAATAGATCCCCAACAATTCCATAATCAGCTTTTGTGAAAATAGGAGCATCTGGGTCAGTATTAATCGCAACAATAACTTTAGACGTTCTCATTCCAGCTAAATGTTGAATCGCACCTGAGATACCACAAGCAATATAAAGTGAAGGAGCAACTGTTTTACCAGTTTGTCCTACTTGCATAGAAGGTTTTGCAAAACCAGAATCAACTGCTGCTCTTGAAGCACCAACTGTTGCACCAATAACATCGGCCATTTGATTTATAATTGAAAAGTTTTCTTCGCTTTTCATCGCACGTCCACCAGAGACAATAATATTTGCTTCTGTTAAATCAAGTTTTTCAGAAGCTGAAGCGATTATTTCTTTGATCGCTGCCCTGATTTCTCCTACTTCAACATTTGCATCACTAGCCGCACCAGCACCAGCAGTTGCTGAGTCAGGCATCCCTAGAGCGTTAGGTCTTACTGTTACAAAGTGAGGCTTTGGTCCTTGTAGATTTACTTTGGCTAGACATTTTCCTGCAAAGAGAGGTCGTGTTCCACTAAAAGTATCACCCTCAAATAAAAAGTTAACACAATCAGAAGCCATTCCAGCATCAAACTTTGTGGCTAACCTTGGGAACAAATCTTTAGCCATTGAAGTTGCACCGGTAAAAACATAATCGTAACTTTGTGTTGAGATAAAACTATGTAAAGCATTTGCATATCCTTCAGGAGAATATTGATCTACTTTATCACCTTTTAACTTGTGAACTTTTGCTGCTCCATTTTCAGCTAAAACCTTTACTTGTTCATCAGCTAGGTCACCAAATACGGCAATTTCAGCATTTTGTCCATTAAGCTTACCTAAAATTTCAAGAGTTACAGGTTTAATAGAACCTTTGTTTAGTTCTGAAAAAATTAATATATTTGCCATGATAAAATCCTTATTAAATAATTTTTGCTTCTGTTCTTAATAGTCCAACAACTTCCGCTACAACACCTGCTTGGGTTGCCTCATCCATTGCATCAAACGTTTTACCAGCTGGTTTTTCAGGAGGAAGGGTAAAGCCAGAATAAACAACACGTCTATCGTCAGGAGTAACCCCAACATCACCAAGACTCAATTGTTGCATTGGCTTTCTTTTGGCTTTCATGATTCCTGGTAAGGAAGCATATCTTGGAGTATTTAGACCTTTATTCGCTGCAAGCACACAAGGTGTTTTAAGCTCATAAATTTCAATTGCTCCACCCTCAACTTCTCTTTTTGCTGTGATTGTATCACCGCTTTGCTCAAAGCCAACCACAACTGATACAGATGGAAGCTCAAGCATAGTTGCTAGGATTTGAGGAACTTGTAAACAATCATCATCAATGGCTTGTTTACCACATAAAATTAGGTCAGCTGTCTTTCCTGATTTTTCAATAGCACCTTTAAGTGCTTTTGCAGTTGAGTATGAGTCTAAATTGTCCTCAGCTTCAACTAGGATTGAATCATCTGCTCCCATGGCCATCGCTGTTCTTAGAGACTCGGTGTCTTTAACTCCACCAACTCTAACGACAGTAACAGTCGAGTCAGCATTAGCAGCTTTGACTAATAGTGCTTGCTCGACAGCAAATTCATCATAAGGATTCATTATCCATTTGATTGAACTTGTTTCAATAAATGTAGCATCTCCATTAGGGATAACTTTTGTTTCCGTATCTGGAACTTGTTTAACACAAACAAAAATATTCATTTACTACTCCTTCAGATTAAATAATTGAAAATTTTACTCCAAAATTGTACCGGAAATCGTTACATTTGCCTACAGAAGTTTCGGAGTGATTGTGCCGCTTGTTGTTACTTATTTAAAATATAAGCTTCATTGTCCAGTGAGCTAGAAATATCAAAGTGATTCTTTATTGTCTGAAAGAAAGGAAGCTCTTGCAGAGGGTAAATAACAAAACTGCGTTGATTCCATGCAGGGTGTGGGATGGTGAGATTTTCTTGGTTAACATGTGAAAGCCCCCAAAAAATAATATCAATATCAATTGTTCGTGGGCCTTTAGGGATATCCCGTACGCGGCCTAATTTTTCTTCAATGTTTAAAAGTAAATCCATGACCGCAGCGGGTGCTAGTTTTGGTATTTCAAACTCAAGCACCTGGTTATAAAAGTCAGGTTGATTTTCGTACTCTACAGCACTTGAAGTATAGATATTGCTTTTAGCAATTAATCTAAAATGCTGTGAAAGTTCATGGAGCCCTTTGTTTAAGTTTTTGTAACTATCCCCTAGGTTAGAGCCAGTTGCGATAATGAGGCTCATTTCTTACTTTTCTTTTTTTTTGTTTCAATATTTGGGTTTTTATAGGTTTGGGAATACTGTTTAATCAGGGAGGGAAGTTTTTTATCAGTCGGAGCCTTTGGCTTCGTTTTAAGGCCACAGCTTACACATAAAAATAAAGTTAAATAAAATAATTTAAAATTCAATCCCAAACCCCATGCCAATGATATTTGTACCGAGATCAACCTTTAAAAACCAGCCAGGAACAAGTCTTCTTAGAAGAGTAACTCCCATAATGATCTTGGTTTGGCTAAGTTCAGTAACTGTTTTCTTTTCTTGGTCTGCAGCCAGTTGCCCTGGAATCGTGCCACCAGATCGATCTTCTCCTGTTCCATTAACAGTAGAAACACTTGCTGTTTTAACACCAATATAAGGTAAAACATATGAGTACAACGGAGCTTTAAATGCATATTTAACTCTTGCAGTAAGGTTGTTAATAATCATTTGCGAACCATCATCAGGAAATGAATTAATGGCTGTACGCCCATAAAGACCTTCCACCCAAAAATTATCAGAAAATTGATATGCCCATGTTAAATAAAATTGATTTCCAGCAGTAGTCTGGCCACGAGTATGGTCTTCAAATCGAAGTTGGCTATAAGCGGCAGTGACAATATTATCAGGTTTTATATGCCTATTATCTTGATAGAAGTCAGAGATGTCCTCTCGCAAAATAGCTTTTTCATTGAAAAGGTCTTCTTCAGAATCAATAGAGGCTTCTCCAGATGCAACTTGGTTTTTATCAGCCTTTTTTTGAAATAAAGCAGAATCATCTCCCTTAGTTATATCAATGACATTATTTTTTTTTGTTTGAGCCCATCTCTTAAGTGAATAAACTTTTAAAACTTTAATTCCTACTTGTCCATCATGGGCTTTTGCGACGACAGCTCTAGCTACAGGTCCACCATCTTTAAGTGACATCGTTAGGAAATCACCTTTTGAAAGTAGTTGGTTAGAATTAGAGATAATAAATATTTTTCCGGAGCGTGAAATAATTCTTATTGTTTCAGAAAACTTAGCTTCTGTTCCACCAAGGCTGATACTTGAATCAATTTCTTCTAGCAAGTCTTGTGCGTGTAGAAGAGAGGAAAATAAAAATAAAAAAATAAATAAAATTGATCTATTTTTGGAGAATGTTAAGTAGAAGCTTTTCATTCAATAATTATAATAAACTCAACGCAATAGGTAAACTAACTTAAATAAGGGCAAATGAAAGAATTTGTTATTATTGATATTTGACTCCTTAACTCGGTTTTTGATACCAATTAGGTCACAATAAATACGGGGGATATAGAATGAGTTTAGAGGCCTATAATAAGCTGACTTGTGGTAGTGAAAAAAAGTTTGTCGTTGTTGCTGGAAATATTGGTAGTGGCAAAACAACTTTAACAAAAAAACTATCGGAAAAGTTGGGTTGGAAGCCTCATTATGAATCAGTTCAAGACAATCCTTATTTAGCCGATTTTTACGAAAACATGTCTCGTTGGAGTTTTCCACTACAGGTTTATTTTTTAAATCATCGTTTTAATACCCATAAGTTTATTGAAAGTGGTATGGGCTCGGGCATTCAAGATAGATCTATCTATGAAGATGCAAATATTTTTGCAAGAGCATTGTTTGAGCAAGGTGATTTAGATGAAAGAGACTATGAGACCTATTGTACTCTTTATGAGTCAATGATTCAGTATTTAAGCGCACCAACATTAATGATTTTTTTACGTCGTTCAGTCCCAAAATTAGTTGAGAGAATTAAGCTTAGAGGAAGAGACTATGAGCAAACAATTCCCCTTGATTATCTGACAAAATTAAATGGGTATTACAATGAGTGGTATGACGAATATGATCTTGGTAAATCATTAATCGTTGATACCGACGATCTAGACTTTCTTGACAACGATGAGCACTTTGATCATTTGGTTAAAAGAATACACGACTCAATTGCTCAACAGGAAATGTTTTTCCATTATTAATTTTTATTAAATTAAACAAAAAAACCTTCATGTAAATTTTTGCCCCACCGATAAGTTAAGTGAACTTAGTTATAATAAAGTGTAGCAAAAGAGGAGTTTTATATGAAAGTTTTACTATCGATCTTTTTAATAATGAGCTTGGTAGCTTGTTCAGGATCAAAGTCTGCGAATAAAGCAGATGGTACTGATGAGAGTACTGAGTTAGCAGAAAATGATGAGTTTACTGAGGATTTTTCCGAGGATGATGGCGAAGAAGAAGATTTAGCCGATACGGATAGTTCTGAGGATGAGCCTGCTGCTGAAGAAACAGTTGAAGATGCTGTTGCAGATGCTGCTGAAGAAACACCAGAAGAAGTTGCGGATGTAGAAGAAGAACCAGCTGCAGTAGACCAAGAAAGTGAAATGAGAATGGCAGAAACTCAACCAGTTCAAATTCAAACAGCTGGAGAAAGTGGATTTCACACTGTTGCAAAAAATGAAACATTAATGATCATTGCATTTAAAAAATATGGTGATTACGAAAAGTGGAGAGATTTAGCTCGGTGGAATGCTGATAAGTTAGGATCTAATTTTACTATTACTGAGGGAATGCAATTGAAATTTGAAAAACCGGCTCAGAAATTTGTTTGGAGTCCAGAAGGAAATCCATATCTAATTAAAGTTGGAGATACTCTCGGTATTATTTCAAACGATACTTATGGGACACAAAAATATTGGAAAAATATTTGGCATAATAATAAACCTCTTATTAAGAATCCAAATAAAATCTTTGCGGGATTTACAATTTTTACTCCTATAATCGAGGGAAGAGAAGTTGCCAACGAAGACATATAAAGCTTATTATAAATAATATAAATAGAAAGCAGGTCCTAGACCTGCTTTTCTTGTTTTGGGTCTTTGATGAAGTTATTAATTTTAATATTACTCTTTTCTAGTTGCTCTTCTGTGGAGTTAAAAGAATGGAGCTTTAAAAAAAATAAGGACGTTGCTCTTGAGGGGTATAATGAATTTGATGAAATCGACTACCTAGATCATTTAATTAGTTTTGAACAAATCTATAAAAATGATTATAAAAAGAAAATATTACGCTTAAAGCGTAAAACATATAAATACCTAAGTTCAATCTTGAGAAATATTGCTACTCATAACGAATTATTTTTTACGGAAGACTTGAAATCAAGTTTTACCATAATCGAAAGTGAAATTCCTTTCTCATTTTCATTACCAAAAAGAAAATTCTTTTTATCTAGCGCTCTAATAAGTAAATATATTAAAAATGAAGCAATGCTTTACTCTGTGTTGGTTTATGAATTTATCCGCTCAGAAAAAAATCTTTATCATAAGACAAAAATAATACCAACAGGAACTATGAGTACAAACCGCATGTTATCGTTGCTTAGGCTTAGATCAAAGGATAAGGCAGAGATTCATAAGTGGGCTTATTACTTATTAAAAAGAACAGGAATTGATTCTGGAACTTATTTGTCATGGTTACAGGTCCAAAATAGAAACTCATTAGACTTTGCGATTCAGATTGGTGATAGTCAGTCGATATCAAGAGAAGAGGCAGTGTTTAAAGCATTTTTAATTGAAAATGAAAAAGAAAATAAAGATAGAAATAGAAATAGGCACCAAGGTTCTTCAAGGAATTTTTATGCTTTTTTAAATGATGTGAGAAGGTAGCGCATGAAACCAGAAGTATCAGAGAGACTTTTTATTGAGGATTTGTTTAGGAAAAGCAAGGAACGCTTGAAAGATACAAGTTATCAACTAAATAATATTGAACGGCTTACTGGTGACGCATCTACGAGAAGATATTATCGTCTTTTTACTGAGAAAAAATCGTTTGTTGCTTGTTTGGACAATCCTAGCCAGACGGGTTTAAATCCATTTATTTCAGTTCTCGATTTTCTTAAAGACTATCGATTGAGGATTCCTCACATATACGACATGGATTTATCGAAAGGGTATATCCTTGAAGAAGATCTGGGTGATACAACTCTTTTAAAACATCTATCAACTATAGGTTCAAAAGAAGAAGAGTTTTTAATTTATAAAGAAATTTTAGATCAACTACTTGTTTTGCATAAGATCCCGCAAGATGAAATTAAAAAAAGTGGTATTTTTCAAGAAATGTTTGATTATACAAAGTTAAAAAGTGAAATTGATTTTACAACAGATTTCTTTTTAAAAAGATACTTAGGTATAACAGATGAGGATAGTCTTGCAAGAGTTTCAGAGGTATTTGATCCTCTTTGTAAAAGACTTGCAAGTGAAAACATGGTGCTGACACATCGAGACTTTCACTCGCGAAATATAATGGTCAAAGACAAAGACTTTGTCATGATTGATTTTCAAGATGCAAGACTAGGAATCCCTCAATATGACTTAGTTTCTATGCTGGAAGATTGTTACTATCGAGTTGGGATGTATAATAAAAATATGCTTATTAAGTATTATTATGAAAACTTACCTGTAGAAATTCATCAACAAAAAGACTTTGAATCTTTTATGAAACTATACAATGATATGGCCTTGCAAAGAGTGTTTAAAGCAATTGGAAGTTTTTCGTATATTTATGAGACAAGAAAAGATATCAGATATTTAAAGTATATTGGATTTGCCATGGAAAAGATTAAATCGATTCTTTTCGATGACAACACATACGATGAGTTAAGAAAAACGCTCTTTAAGTACTATTATGAAAGTTGATTATGTTTTTATTCTCGCAGCTGGTAAAGGTTCGCGTATGGGCGAAATCGGCAAGAAAGTTCCAAAAGTTCTCTGGCCCATTTTTGAAAAAAGCTTACTTGAATTACAAGTTGCTTACGCAAAATACTTAGCACCTTCAGCAAAGATATATATAAATATTTATAATTATAAAACATCACTCTTAGAGTTTATAGATCGAAATCAAGCATCATTTAAAGACGTTTGTTTTATTGTTGAGGAATCTACTCTTGATATTGGTGGCGCGATTCATAACCTGGCAAATAAAAATGACTATAAAGGAGTTAGTTTAATACTTAATAGTGATCAATTTTTATTTTGTGAGAAAGAAATTATTTCACAGGCACTTAAAAATTTAAATAATTTTGCCCATACTCTTTTTAGTTATGATGTTCTTACTTCTCAGGGATATAATGCCTTACAAGTAAGGGATGATTGTTTGCAAGGAATTA
>JABJPQ010000582.1 GCA_018663815.1 Halobacteriovoraceae bacterium
CCAATCTAACCAACAAAAGATATACTCATCCTCAAAGTTTGCAGACAAACAAGCAAAGTCTTGCACGAATTTTTGGAGCAAATAATCATATTTCTTCTTCCCTTTCGGGCAATCTGACCACTCACTATTGGATCTTTGTCTTTCAATATAATAGTCAACAATACTTGTTAAACCTTCAAGATCATCTTGTTTTAAAAATAAAAATAAGTGACTTGGTCGAATTAAGTTTTGGTGTACTCTAATATTAATTGAGATATTATCTGCAAATTCAATTATCCCCAACACTTCTTCTGTCGAATGCTCATTCGCTTGAAATATCTTACTCAAAATTGCCGTTGCAAGTCCTTCGTCAAACTCTGCATAGCCACAACCATATGAGATTGAAGGGTCTCCTGTTTCAAAAAATTTATTATACTTACTTGTAGCTGGGCTTAGCCTAGTTCCACCTGTTCCACATGAAGAAACATCCCATATTTTATTATTATGCCGGACAATTCCATTCCAAATACTTCGTCCATCACCTGACGTTCGTCCCTTTTTATCATCATGCTGAAGTTGTAAGTACCTTGTGGCCATATAAGTACCAGCTTTCATTTCATTGGCTGGAAATTTTTTGTTATTTTCTAGATCATATTCATTAATTATCTGGATCGAAAAAACATCTAATATTTTTTCACAAAGCTCAGGGTTTAGCTTCGAATCATGAGACTTAGCGATAAGACCCATCTCTTTAGCAAGATCAAAGTTAAAGTAACTAACTTTTCCACCTTTACGAGTTCGTGCTTGATAATCGATATACCCGTGGGGAACAACTTTTTTAAGAGGGTGAGAACCATCAATAGAGTTAAATTTTTTATACTCTGAATCTCTGACAATTTTTTTTACTTCACTCATAAGAACGTCCTGTTCTTTATTAATATACTCCTTTATAGGTTAGCATATTTTGGAAGTAAAAAAAACGCGGACAAAGTTATCTTAAGGCAGCAATAAATTCAGCAACTTCTGCTCTTGCAACAATAAAATGTTGATTGGAAAGCTCAAGCCCTTTTGCTATTAACCTAATCTCTTCAGACTCTATACTCTCAACAATGCCATCACTTGCGGCAATAAGAAATAGTGACTGTAAAACAGAGAACCTCTCCTCTTTTGTAAGTAAATCTCTTAATGGATGAACATAGAGGTGATTTTCTAACCCTGCCATTTCTTGAATATGATTAACGGCCATGTCTGCAACAATTTCAGACTTTACCTTTTCACAGAAGTTCCACTTTGTAAGAACCTCTTTTATTTGGAGTACTTCTCCATCATCTAACTTAAAGTCAACGTAAGCAACTCTGGCCAACAAGCCTGCAATACAAGCAGTTATAACAATTTCAGACTCTGATAAATGTGGGTACTCTTTTTCTAATTCATAGTGAAGATTACTGTACTTCTTTACTTCACTATCTTTCTCATTACTAAAAAATTTTAAAAAACTCATATTTTCTCCTATAAAAGCTTAACTTGATTTGAAAGATTCTTCAACTTTCTCTATTATTATACTATTCTCATTATTCAAAAAGGTTTTTATGTTCAATAACTTATTAAATACAACAGTTCACCTTGAGCTTTTTGGTGAAGTATCAATCTATTTTGGTCTGGGTGTTCAAATTATGTTTGCACTCGTTTTGGGTGGGATTGTTGGCTATGACCGCGAAGTAAAAATGAAAGCCGCAGGTTTTAAAACAAATATTATGATTTGTATTGGAGCAACAATCTACACCACTATGTCTATGCTTAACCTTGATACACACTCGATAGGATCAGTGATCGATCCAAACCGAGTATCCGCTCAAATTGTTAGTGGAATTGGTTTTCTGGGGGCCGGTGCAATCATTCAAGGCCGAGGCAGCGTAACAGGTCTTACAACAGCAGCAACAATTTGGGTTGTCGCGGCGATTGGTTACACTATTGGTGTTGGTTATCCCATTGTTGCAACTATGTTTTCAATTACTGTTCTAGTTGTTTTAAGAATGCTTAATCCCATAAACAAATTTATTGAAAAAGAAAAAGACTTTAAAGCTTATCATGTTGAAATGCTCTCTTACGGAACAGTTAAGCAAACCATTATCAATTTGCTTGAGATGGAGGGAATTTCCATTATCAGTATCGAAGAGGAAGAACATCCGAATGAGAGCAAGATGAGTTTTTTAAATATTTATGTCAAAGGGCATTTTAGAGCAATTGAGCGAGTAACAAGTGAAATATCCGATGTTATAAGAATAAAAAAAGTTACTTATCACCAGATACTTAACGCTCCTGAATCAAATATTTAATTATTAGCAAAGTAGTATGAAGTGATAAATGAAAGTCTAACTCGTTTTTCAACCGACTCAGGCTGTTCATGTAAGAAGCTTTCAAGTTCTTCTAGATACCCCATATCACAGGCAAAGTTATCCGCATCGACCTGAGTCTCCATTGGATCTTCTGATATTTTTGAGTGATCAAGGTACACATGACCAACCTCATGAGCAAGTACTGCTTTAGCCCATCCATCATAAGTTTTTGTTAATAAGTTATGTACTTCAGGAAAAATAATAATCACATTTTGATGATGGGAACTCACTGAGCAAGCAAACCTTCCACTTGATGGAGTAAGTAAGGTCATTTTCTCATAGAAAACGGTCTGTAAGACTCTTTGTGGTAATCTTTCCAAGAAGTCTGTGATGTGTACTTTGACATAGGGATTTATGCTCATCCATTTATGTTCATGATGATTTAAAACAAAATCAATCAGCTCATTTTTTGTTAATTCTTTTCGCAGTAATTTTTTCATATTTTCAAGCATTATAAACCTCTCACACACTTTATCGGTGAGAACGATTTAAATATGTTTGTCTTTATATGGATTGGCAAAGTTTGCCATAAAAGAGGATTATAACTTTGTAAGTAGGTAAAAAGGCATAGCAACTAATTGTAGCCAAGATCCGAAATACAACAAAAAATCAAGTATTCGCAAAGAATTTTCATCGAAATATCTACTTGCAATAAATCCGTGTTTTAAAAAATCTGGCAATATAGCGTGGGCATGGATAATAAAGACCGACCCAATAATAGCAGCGACCTCAGTTTTAAATTGAGAGTAATCTACTGCCTTACCACGCAATAATATAAAATAAAATAAAGCTAGATCAATGGCCCCTAATACAATGGAAGTTGGTTTGGGCCTTAATTTGAATACTTTTTCAAAGTTTTCGTCAAAGTTTGTTTCTACTTTTTGTTCTTTTTTAATTTTAATTAG
>JABJPQ010000478.1 GCA_018663815.1 Halobacteriovoraceae bacterium
TCGATCCAAAAAATACTGATAAACCCTTGGATGAAGACCTTGAAAAATACTGGATGCCCGTTGATCTTTATATTGGAGGAATGGAGCATGCAGTGATGCACCTTTTATACGCTCGTTTTTGGCATAAAGTCCTTTTTGACTTAGGCTTAGTTTCAACTAAGGAGCCATTTAAAAAACTTGTTAACCAAGGAATGATCCTTGGTACCGATGGCGAAAAAATGAGTAAGTCACGCGGTAATGTAATTAACCCAGATGATATTGTCGTGGAGTATGGTGCAGATACCCTACGTATTTATGAAATGTTTATGGGACCATTAGAAAAAACAAAACCATGGTCTATGAATGGTGTAAAAGGTGTTCACGGATTTTTAACAAAAGCTTATAAAACTTTTGCCAACTCTGATCTTTATGGAGAGGACAGCCAAGAAACTTTAAAGCTACTCCACAAAACCATAAAAAAAGTCACTTCTGATATTGTTGATATGAAGTTTAATACTGCCGTGTCACAGCTAATGATTTTTACCAACCACTGTACCAAGGAAAAGAAGTTTTCCAAAGAGACAGTTGCAATTTTTGCATTGATCCTTTCACCTCTAGCACCCCATATGGCCGAAGAGATGTGGCAAATGGTAGGAAATCAAAGCTCATTAGCTTACACTGCTTGGCCAGTCTATAACGAAGATCTGGCCAAGGATGACCTTATAACCATGGCCATCCAAGTTATGGGTAAAACTCGTGCAACTCTCGAGGTTCCAGCAGACATAGCTAAAGATGAGTTCTTAAGACTAGCTAAAGAAAATGAAAAAGTGGCCAAACACTTAGCCGGTAAGAAGATTATCAAAGAAATTTATGTTCCAGGTAAGATTTGTAACTTTGTTGCTAAATAGTTTATACGAAACTAACACATAGCGACTACACAGTACTTAACTTATTTTCTAAGATATCTCAGATAAACTTTATGTATGGAGATAAAAATGAAAAAACTTTCTTTAGTTTTAATTCTTTTAGTATCGACGAGCTTTGTATCAGCGAAATCGACTAAAAGTGTTAAACGCAGCAACAATCAATCAAAATTTGACGTTAGAGTTCCTGTCAAAAAATGGATTAAAAAATTAAATGATGGATTTCGTTTTGGGATTGCTCAAGGATCACTTTCTAGTAATCTCAAGAGCCGCAACAACGCGAGTGATAATTCAATCAATCAAAGTCCAAATACAAAAATCCAACTTCACGTTGGGTATGAAAACATTCGTATGAAAAAAATAGGGCAATCTGTTTTTCTTACTTACCAAGATGTTGATTTTAACGATGAGCTAGATGATTATCGCAATATGAGAATTTCAGGAAATATCACTTATGGAGTGGCTAAACAACTTTATACTTACGGTGGATTAAACTGGGGTAAATGGTACGGTTCTAATGAAATTGAAGCGGCCCTTGATGCTGGTATTGGATACCAAGCAGGTGTTGGTTTTAAACTAGGAAAAAAGATCAACTTAGAGATGGAATACCTAGCACTTTTAAACGATGGTCGTAAAAACGATATTAATTATGACTCGGAAGTTAAAGGAATGATGATTAAGGTTAACACACCATTTTCTTTTAATCTTTAAGTAAGACTTAAGAATTTAAATATAAAGAGGGAGAAACATTGTTTTTCCCTTTTTTTTGCCAAATTTTACTCTTTCTCCTATGATAAATCTCTCAGGAGATAGGATATGAATTATCAAATTGAATCCAAGCATCAGTATCAAGAATTTTATCAAGAAAGCATTACTCAAAATGAAAATTATTGGTCAAAAAGAGCCGAAACTTTTGAGTGGTTTGAAAAATGGGACAAAGTTCAAACAGGCAATTTTAATGATTTAAATATCAAGTGGTATGAAGGTGGAAAAACTAATATCACAACTAATGCTCTCGATCGACATGCTAAAGTCACTCCCGACAAAGTAGCTATTATTTGGGAATCAAATGATCCCAATGAAGAAGAAATATACTTTAGTTATGAAGAACTCTTAAAACGAGTGAACCAATTTTCAAACGTATTAAAAGATCAAGGCGTAAAAAAAGGTGATCGCGTTTGTTTTTATATGTCGATGGTACCAGAACTTCTGATTGGAGTTTTGGCTTGCGCAAGAATCGGTGCCGTACACTCAGTAATTTTCGGTGGTTTTTCAGCGAAAGCCCTCGCGGGCAGAATTGTTGACTGTCAGGCTAAAATTGTCATCACCAATGACGAAGCTTATCGTGGTGATAAAATTATTCCACTTAAAAATATTACTGATACTGCGCTTGAAGAAGTCGATTGTGTTAAAAGAGTCTTATGCCTTGAAAGAACATCGGGCCAAATTAATATGCAATCAGGTCGCGACCTTTGGCTTGGGGAACTACTCGATCAAGCAAGTACTGAGTGTGAAGCTGAAGTCATGGATGCTGAAGACCCACTTTTTATCCTCTACACTTCAGGATCAACTGGCAAACCGAAGGGCCTCCAACATACAACAGCTGGATATATGTTATGGGCCAGTGAAACATATAAAAATGTGTTTCAAGCAAAAGAGCCTGATGATGTTTTTTGGTGCTCTGCCGATATTGGCTGGGTAACCGGGCACACTTATATCTCCTATGGTCCTCTCTTAAATGGTGCAACCCAAGTGATGTTTGAGGGTGTGCCAACTTGGCCAGATGCAGGACGTTTTTGGCAAACAATAGATAAATATAAAGTAA
>JABJPQ010000354.1 GCA_018663815.1 Halobacteriovoraceae bacterium
CCAGTAATTTCTTGCAACATCTAACAAAGTAAATGTTCCATTAATATTTGTTTTTATAAAAGCATCAGGGTTATGAATCGAATTATCAACATGAGACTCAGCTGCAAAGTGAACTACCGAGCGAATATCATAATCAATAAATATTTTTTGAACTAGTATACGGTCACAGATATCCCCTTCAATAAAAGTATAGTTATCTTTTCCTTCTACTTCCTTTAAGTTCGCTAGATCACCAGCATAAGAGAGAATATCCAAGTTAATGACATGGTAATCTGGGTATTTATTTACAACGTATGGAATATGATTAGAACCAATAAAACCAGCGCCACCAGTAATTAAAATACTTTTCTTCTTCATTAGATACTCCTGTAAGTGATCTCTGTAATTTCTAGGAAATATAAACAATTTTATTAGAACTTACAAGGATCTCAAGCAATTTTCCAAGCTCTCCTTCCATGAAGGAATAGACAAATTAAATCGACTTCGAATGAGACCTTTATTAAGAGCTGAGTAAGCAGGCCGTTTTGCAGCAAGTGGGTATTCAGATGTGTTAATTGGATGAACTTTACAGTCAATATTCATCTTCTCAAAAATAGCACAAGCAAAGTCATACCATGACGCTACGCCCTCATTTGAAAAATGAAACACTTCGCACTTCGCTTCAGTTAACTTAGGCATAATCTCAACAATAGATGTCGCTAAATCTTTTGCACTAGTGGGTGTTCCAAACTGATCTGCCACAATATTCATTTCACTTTTATTTTTTCCGTGTTTTATCATAGATTTAACAAAATTATTTCCAAATCGAGAATATAACCAAGATGTTCGTATAATGGCCCCTGCACATTCACTTTTAAGAATTGCCTGCTCTCCTGCTAACTTAGATTTGCCATAAATATTGATTGGTGCAGTAGGATTATCCTCTCTTATTGGTTGGTCAAAATTCCCATCAAATACATAATCAGTAGAAATATGGATTAACTTTACATTATGCTTTTTAGCCAACAAAGAAAGATTTTCTGGTCCCTTTTCGTTAACAAGAAACGCCATTTCACTCTCAGACTCAGCTTGGTCAACAGCAGTATATGCTGCGCAGTTGATAATAAATTCGATTTTATTTTGGGTGATTATTTTTTCTAGAATATCAAAGTTTGTTATATCACAGTCTTGGCGAGTGCCATAGATTGCCTTTTGAGGTTTAAGTACCTCTTTGAGTTCCTGACCTAGCTGGCCATCACTTCCCGTAACTAAAATCACAGCTTACTCTTAAAAATCTCAAAGCTTTTTAGCTTGGTGTCCTTGTCAGAGAAAATTAAATCTGCTGCTGGTAATTTCCAATCAATATTTAATGATTGATCATTATACATAATTCCATCTTCATTTTCAGGAGAATAATAATTATCACATTTATATGAAAAAATTGCTTCGGAACTTAAGACAACAAACCCATGAGCAAACCCTCTTGGTATAAATAATTGACTACCATTTTCAACGGAAAGCTCAATGGAAAAATATTCTCCGAACGTTTTAGATTTTGGACGTAAATCTACGGCTACATCTAGTATATTACCAGAGAGAGCGCGAACTAACTTAGCCTGAGCCATTTCATTCGTTTGAAGGTGTAATCCTCTGAGAGTTCCAAAAGAAGATTTTGATTGATTATCTTGTACGAAATTACAATCAATATCTGCTTTCAAAAATGTTTTTCGATTATAACTTTCAAAAAAAGACCCACGATTATCCGTAAAAACCTTTGGTTGGAAAATAAGCAACCCTTTAATTGGCGTCTCAATAAACGGCATAATCAGCCTCTCTTAATTAAGTCTTGCAAGTACTGGCCATAATCATTTTTTAGTAGCGGTTTAGCAAGTTCCATTACTTGTTCTTTAGAAATGTACCCTTTTTGATAAGCAATTTCTTCAAGGCAAGCAACCTTTAAACCCTGTCTATTTTCGATAGTAGCAATATAATTAGACGCCTCAAGCAGACTTTGATGAGTGCCAGTATCCAACCAAGAAAACCCCCTACCAAAAACATCTAATTTTAATTGTTTTCTTTTTAGGTACTCTTGATTTACAGAAGTAATTTCAAGCTCACCTCTAGCAGAAGGTTTAATATTTTTAGCGATTTCAACAACCTGATTATCATAAAAATATAAACCGGTAACAGCATAATTTGACTTCGGATTTACCGGTTTTTCTTCAATCGAAATAACATTTTCATCACTATCAATTTCGGCTACACCATATCTTTCAGGATCCTTAACATAATAACCAAAGACAGTTGCTCCTTCTTTTCTGTTACCAGCTTCTTCAAGCTGGTCACCCAGACCATGTCCATGAAAAATATTATCTCCCAAGATTAAACAAACACTGTCATCTCCAATAAATTCTTCACCGATTAAAAAAGCTTGTGCCAGTCCATCAGGGCTAGCTTGTACCTCGTAAGTTAGGCTTATTCCAAAAGACGAACCATCACCAAGTAGCGCTTTAAAGAGTGCTTGCTCATGAGGAGTCGTAATAATCAAAATTTCCGTAATATCGGCAAGCATTAAAGTTGATAAGGGATAATAGATCATAGGCTTATCATAAATTGGAAGCAATTGCTTTGATATTGACCTTGTTGCTGGGTATAAACGAGTTCCACTTCCACCTGCTAGAATTATGCCTTTCATATCATCATGCCTTCATTCAAAAGATATTTTTAATTTAAATTATTTTTACGCTTAAGCTTCCGTCAAAGTTTTCTTAAACTCTTTTTCAAGCTCCAATAGCTTTCTACTTCTTTCTTTTAATTTTTTGGCTGGAACGCCACAAACAATTGCAAATGGTTCAACATCCCGAGTAACAAGACTCATCGCACCGACCGCCGCTCCCTCACCAATTGTAACCCCTGGCAAAACAACACAATGAGTTGCTACAAGAGAATGCTTTTCAAGCACTACTGGCTTTGGGCAAATTTTTCTATATTCAAGTGGAACCATTGGGTTTGTCATGAACTCTCCACCATAATCATCTGTATTTGCAATAATTGTTGAATTGTAAGATACACCCGCAAAATCTTTTATAAATAAGCCAAGAGTTGATCCCTGCAACCTACTATTCACACCGATATGGATATAATCTCCAAATACAATCTTTCCGGCCAAGATACAAAAATCATCGATACGAACATGATTTCCGATTTCAATTTTATCGGCATTATATATCATTGCCATTCTTGAAATAAGGACATTCTCTCCTAACTTCTTAAACCCAATCTCTTCAAGCTCACTCTTACTATAAAATGAATCTTTCATCACTTCCCCTAAATTATACCAAACCACCACTTAAGCTAATCGAGGTGCCATTAATGTAAGCAACCTTTCTTAGAAACTCAACAGTATCAAGTATTTCCTCTGGCTGACAGAACCTTCTAGCCGGAATATTTTTTGTTATTATTTGTTTTAGATCTTCATTAATTTCATCAATGCCCATCCCAATATCAGAGTATCCAAGATTGATAGAATTAATATTAATATTCTTAGCTCCATTTTCTGCAGCAATTGCTCTAGACAAACCCCACATCCCTGATTTTGAAGCAGCATATGCACTTGTACCTGGCACCCCCTTCTCAGCAACCACTGATGAAAAGTTAACTATCCTGCCATGTCCAACTTCTCGCATGTACGGAAGAAAAGATCGAATAACGTTATAGGTACCAAGTAAATTAACATTAATTACACTTTGCCAATCTTCAACTGCCGCCTTGTGAGCCATAGCATTATTATTTACACCAGCACAGTTTATCAAGGTAAGCTCACTAGGCTTATTTAAAAGAAGAGACTTACTCCACTCATCTACCTGTTCAGAATTCTCAATATTAATCTGTGAGATATTTGGATCTTCTGCCATAGCAGAATGACAGGTTCCATAAACTTGGGAGTCAGTTTGATTCTCTCTATAATAGCGAAAAAGATAATTCCCTATTCCTCTTGATGCACCTGTTACTATAATCATTTAATCACCTTTTAGTTAGGACCAACGTAATATCGCTGCGCCATAAGTCCACCCAGAACCTACCGCAGCAAATAACACAGTTGTACCAGGGTTTAGTTTTCCCGATCGATGAACTTCATCTAATAGTATTGGGATAGTCCCACCAGATGTATTTGCGTACTTATCCATATTCGTCATAACCTTTTCAAAGGGAAGACCAATTAGCTCAGCTGTTTTTTTCAAAATGCCAATGCTTGGTTGATGAGGAATCATATAATCAATATCACTAATTGAAAATTTTGAATCGTCTAATACTTTTTTAATAGCCTCCGGTAGAACCCTTGTTGCCGTTTTATAAACAGCATGGCCATCCATTCTAAATGTATGTAGATTCTCATCGAGAGTTCCACTGCTCGTTGGTTGTTCTGAACCTCCACCAGGAATAGTAAATTTATCAGCAC
>JABJPQ010000536.1 GCA_018663815.1 Halobacteriovoraceae bacterium
GTTTTGAAGGTGTGACCCCCGCCATAGTAGCAACTTGAACTGCAAAGTTACCAATTAAAGATCCCATATCTTCAGTAAGACTAGCTGTTTTTTCAACGTCTTCAGCAATATTACTAGCTTTTGCTCCAGCATCTTGTGCTATCAGCTCCGCCAAATAGCTTCGTAGTTCGAAATTTGTTAACTTACAGCTATTAGCTTCTGCGTAGCTCTTTTTAGCTAAAGCAAAAAGAGCTGGAGCTCCTCCAGACCCAACGACGCTACTTGCGGCAGCTTCAGCTTCTATTGTATAGGCTTCAGCTTGAGCAAGGGAAGTCGTTGCAGCAGTTGTCAGGCTACCAGTTATTGTACCACTTAAATTAGTCCGATAAGTTTTATCAATTGTACTCGCATTCGTTAACCCAGTAGTACAGGTTGCAGTCATACCCATTATATTAGAAATTTCAATCCCTGTTGCACTTACAAACGCAGCCTCAGCTAGGGTTGCTCCAATTAGTTTTTTTTGTAATCCGTCTACCTGACTTTGGTAAACTTTTTCTAAAGCATCATAAGCTTTGATTTGATCATTATTTTCTGCTCTTCTCTCGTTTGCTTTTTTTTGCGATTTCTGGCGTTCTTCTTTATTACCACTCTTATCATAGTTTTCATCTTTCTTAGCTCCAAAGGTAGAATCAACTGTGATTTTTGAAGCTTCTTTAAATTTTTTATTTGCTGCAATCTCACCTAAAATATATGCCAATGATCCAACTTGTATAATTGGATAAGTTACGATACCTCCAGCATTAGAGACACACTCCGTATTTAGATTCATTTTTCCATTCCAAAACAACATCAACCCAATCAGTGCAAAAGCGGCCCCAACAAACTGCTCAATAATCCCCTCAGTCCCGTCCGCATAATGATCACTATCACCAGTCGTGGCCATATCCTCATTAAACTTACACCCGGCTTGATAAACTCCCAGCCCACCATTAGAACTCGTGTGATTATCTTCATCACAACCAACGGTAGTGCTGCCTGATTCATCCACAGATTCATCTGCATAAGCAACCATGGATGAATGCTTAACTCCCGGAATTGGAGCAAGAATAAAAGTCATGATCATCATGGCGTGAACGATAGTCAGGGAGATGTATCTTAAGATAAAGTTTTTTGATTTTTTCATTTAAAACCTTCCGTTGTTTTAATTTTAGCGCACTTTTGAAATAAAAAAGGCTAATCCGTTTAACCTTAAGTTATCACTGGATTAGCCTATGTTTTTATGACAATAATTATTGGCATTTTTATGATTTTTTTGATTTACCTTTCTTTAATTTAAACAGGGCAAATCCAACCACAGCGGCGATTAATCCAAAGATTAGTAAATCATCTTCGCCCTCACCACTACCTTTTCTTTTCTTAACTTTTGTGGCCGTCAGGGTTACATTTTCATCTTGTGGCACAAATGTTGTGTCATCAAAATTTTCATCTTTATTTCCCTTATTAATTCCGGCCAAATTTGTATTTGTTTGGCGAAAGATTCGCATAGAAGCAATCACATTATCAAAAATTCCTTTATAAGCATTATAGAGACTTTTTGTTACCGAGAAAGTTACCGCAACTCCTATATCCGCCTTAACCGTCGCAAGGTAACGAGTATAAAATCCAGGCACCTCTGAAGCCAAGTGAAGTGCATCCACCCAAGTCTGCCCATTTATCTTATTTGTCTGAACCGTCTTAGGTTCAGACCTTTGCATCTTGGCCCCTGGTAATTGATATGTTTTTGTTTGTTTTAAATAAGCTTGATATTCACCCAAAGTATCCTGGGCCCCTCTTTTCTTTGCGGCTAAAATAATGATCGCCTCTTTTTTACGATCCTTATCTTCACTTTGGCACACCCACTCTGAGCCCTCTATAATACAGGTCCACCCCGCAGGTAGTTCAAACTCAGCATATCCATTTGCAAATCGCTTGGCGTAAGTATTGGTGGTGAGAAAAAACAATAGAGTCCAAACTAAAAATTTTGTCATATCTAAATCCTTATTTATACATCTAATTGTAATGACTTTTGAGTAATACTCAAACATATGATTATTTTTCCTGTAAAGTTAAGAGTTTATGCATGAAGTATTGCCAAGTATATCAGTCAGATAAAGGGGAAAACAAGGTGGAAAAATTTATTCCAAAACCTCATCGGCCCTAAATACTGTGCCTTCCTCAACACGTCGCCTGGAATACTTCTTGGTTACCTGAACATAAGAGCTTGAAGCTTCTGTCTTTACTATAATTCCCGTGGCAAATAGTTCATTTCCGCCCGTGTAATTAAAGTAGAAAAAATCCACACTCATTCCCTTGTGTAAACCACCTGTAATTCCTTTATCAATGACCACGACACGCTTTGATTTTGAAACTTTTTTAACTACCCCTTCAACACGGTATTGTTTAAAACTTTCATCTCGCTTTACGAATGCGTTTCCTACAGGTTCGTTTCTATAAGTAAGACCGAGTAAAAATCGTTGACCAAGATCTGTACTCTCCCCTTGGGTAACCTGGGCATATTGAAATTTTAGTCTCCAATTTTTTCCCATCCCAAGTCCAAAACCTAAATATGGTGCAACCCATTGCCGATTAACAGAATTAAATTGCCCTGAAGCTGCTTGAAAAGTTCCAGGCTTATTTTCTGGATCATCACTGTAAGCATCATCTTTTAATGAATTGACACTCTCAACTCCTAAATAAAGAGCAACA
>JABJPQ010000232.1 GCA_018663815.1 Halobacteriovoraceae bacterium
AAAACTAGATAAGGTTAAAAATCTAAAAGTAGAACTAAAACGCTCCTTTATTAAAATAAAAAAAAGATCTCGCCAAAGTGTTGAACACATTCTTGTCAGTTACACAAAGCCAAATGGTCAACCATTTAGTTTTGAAGCGCATATTGATAGTAATACAGGCTCAACCATCCAAGTTTGGAATCAAACCCACCACGAATTTAAAAAATCGGTAAAGATTAAAGCATCAAACTTTATCTATAAAAACGAAGATACTTAGCCTCGTCTGGGGTACCTTCTATTGTATTCTGTTCAAACATCCCCTAGAATAAGCCTATGGAAAAATCTGTAGAAGAATCTTATTACATTAAAACTGAAATCATCTCACATATTCTTGAAGCACTCATAACTTCAAGTACCAAACACGAAGCTCTAACAATTGCTTTACATGAAATCGTTAGAGCACCTTGGTTACCTATAAAAGCTAAGGGGGGAATTTTTTTAAAAATTGAGAACGAAGAAAAAATTAAATTAACAACATATACCAGTAATTTTTCAAGCGAATTATTAAACCTTTGTGATGTCATTGATTACGGATATTGTCTTTGTGGGCGAGCAGCAAAATTAAAAGAAATAATTTTTGCTGATTGTGTAGAAGATGATCATGACGTCAGATTTGATGCCATGACTCCCCATGGACATTATAATGTCCCTTTCACAGATAAAGATAATAATCTCTTAGGTGTTGTTGTATTATATGTTTCTCATGGCCATAAATCTAAAGACTACGAAGTAGAGTTTTTAAAAGTTATCGGTAATATTTTAAGTATAATCTGTCAAAGATTTGATCAGGAAAAGATTAATAAGGATTTAGAAAGATATGCCATGGCCAAAACAATGATCACAACCCTAAGCCACGAGATCAATAATCCTCTCGCGATTGCGGTAGGGAATTGCCACTTACTGGAAAAAGCTTTACCTGAAAATAAACATTTAAAGAAAATTCAAGAGTCCCTAGATCGAGTTCATAAGATTGTTAAAAAGATTGATACTATTATTGAGGCTAACGAAGTAGAAGAAGAAAACTATGCTAGCAGCAATAAGACTACATTAATTAAAACTAACTAAGTTCAGATTCCAATTCTTTTATCCTATCATGATCAATCTTTTGCACCAAACCTTTAGGTTTTTTCTGTAGTACAATTTTTTTGGAAACAAACTCTTTTAAAAGCTTAAATTCTCCCCGATAAATATCCTCTACCAAGTCCTGATCTATTTTTCCAAAGTAATCCTTAATGCTTTTCGATAGTACCGGTAAATAAGGCGTAAAAAGACAAGCAAGTGTTAAAGCGTAAATCGCAGAGTGAGCAATCGTCTCTTGTGCAAGAGCATCGTCTTCCTTGATTTGGGCCCAAGGGGCACGATCAGAGAAGAACGTATTTGCTGTTTGACCTAGATGCATAATTTGTTCAAGCGCTTTTTTTGTTTGAACTTTGTCCAGCGTTTCATTAATTTCTTTCACTGAAACTGTTAGTTCTGTAAATTCTTTCGTTGCAAAAAAACGTTGAAAATGTTTTGGCTCAATTCCGTCTTTCCAGTTTTTATAAAAGAAAGTAAGGCATCGGTTAACAAAGTTTCCAATATTATTGGCCAATTCATTATTAATTCTTGCTTCAAACTGCTCCCAAGTATAACTTGAATCATTATTTTCAGGGATAAGCGTGGTGAGATAATACCTTAAAGCATCCACTCCAAACTCAGCCACTGCTTTATCGGCATCAATATAATGTCCTTTGGATTTAGAAAATTGTTTGCCAACTAAATTTACATATTGATTAGCCGGCAAAGATTCAACTGCTTTCACTCGTCCAGAAGCCAGTGACATCATGGGAAAGATTATGCCGTGAAAAATCACATTATCTTTTCCAACAAAATTTGTGATGGTACAATCTTTTGATTGCCACCAGTCTGTTAAATAATCTTCATCACTATCTTTTAAAAACTCTTTTGTATTGGATACATAACCAATTGGAGCATCAAACCAAACGTAGAGTTTTTTACCCTTCGCCTCAGTTAGTGGAACATCAATTCCCCAATCAAGATCACGGGTTATGGCCCGATCTACCATCTCATCTTTAGTTAAAGAATTGATAAAAGAAGAAACCGTTTTTTTCCACTCAGGACTTACTTGCTCAAACCAAGCTCTAAATTCTTTATGATATTTTGAAAGCATCAAATACCACTGATCCACAGATTTAATCTCAATATTTTTTGATTCACAAAATTTACAAACAGGATTTTTTAACTTAACTGCATCAACCCATACTCCACACTTAGGACATTCATCCCCACGAGCTTCTTCATATCCACATTCATAACAAGTTCCCTCCACATACCGATCAGGTAGATAATTATGGCAATCTTGGCATTGAAGTTGGTCTTGCGCTTTTTTCTCAATAAAGCCTTTTTCATATAAAATATTAAACCACTGCAAAACTTCCTCAGCATGATACTTAGCCGAAGTTTGTCCAAAAAAATCAAATTCAATACCGTATTTATTGAAAACTGCGAGATGCTCTTTATTCCATTTATTGACATAATCTTGATAAGACATCTTAGCCTTCGCCGCATTTTGCATAATGGCCACACCATGCTCATCTGAACCTGAGATATGCAAACAACGCTTACCTGTAAGTTTTAAATGTTTTGTATAAATATCCGCAGGTAAATAGACTCCAGCGATATGACCAAAGTGAATAGGTCCGTTAGCATAGGGAAGCGCAGATGTGACGAGGTGTTTCATATATTATCCTTTAGAGTAAGTAATAATATACAAAATAATATTTAAAAAGTCAGAGAATAATCACTCTTCCAAATTCTTAATCTTTTTGACCTGCTAAGCAAACAGGGTCTTCCCAACATAATTTAAGCGTGTTGGTGGTATTATCAAAAAACCAGTCATGGTCGCTAAAATCATAATACATAGCTGAAGAACTCACATCTCCTGGACCAATAATAACTAAATTATTTTCATATGTCGTGCTACTACTAGACACCTCAGTAAAACCAGGAAGTATTACAGCATTTGCATAATGAATATACACATCATCAATCTCAAAATCTCCCCCTCCAGTATTCATTCCCATAAGTCCATATGTGCTTGAACTAGTACTTGAAATGTCTTCCCCACTATGAGCTTGGTCTTTATCCAGTAATACATAAGAATCATCAAAATCTACTGACCCATTAAACATGCCAATCATCCCAGCGACATAACCACCACCAGATATACTTGTTAAATGGGCATAGGAGTTTTCTATTTCGACATGAATCGTTTCTGAACCACCTGCAAAGTCACCATATCCTACAAATCCACCAATATAAGAACCAGTACCGGCCGTAATACTACCTGAAAAACCAGAGTGATTGATTCTATTCCAACTATCATGAAGCCCATCACTCGAGATTTTTCCAACGATACCTCCAATATTATCAAAACTAGCTCCATTAATAACGCCGTCTTCAACAACGATGCTAATATTAGAATTTCTAGCCTCACCAACGACACCACAGCTTGCATGATTACATGTTAATTGAAGACCCTTAATCCGTAATGGCTCTCCCCAACGCCCAATTTTTCCACCAAAAAGCATTGGAATTAAGCCTGCTGAAGTCTTCCCACCACCATCAATTGCAGCTGAGCTGCGGGTTACTCTTTTAAGTGAGAAATTATTAGAAAATAGCTCACCATGAAAAGGGTTCCCTGTACTCAAGTCGTCTCCCCCAATAGGCGTAAAATTTCCATCCACATAGCCAAAATCGAGATCTGCTTTCAACTCAAATGACTTTTCGAGTAAGAACGAATCTGTCCCGATCCCATTCCAATCACCGGTATTAAATAAAGGAAAAGGCTCTCTTGTATTTCCAGCTAGGTAATAACTAAGTGGACCAAGATTATCTTGGCTGTAATTTGCCCATTGTTCTTCAAACAAAAAGCGGCACACACCAGATGAATCAGAGACAGGTGGAGATGTCATTCCTGTTATACTACTACAGATAGCAATATCAGCAGTAAAATTAAAAGTTGAACCTGTTTGCATAGCTGTACCACAAGTATTTCCCCCACACCTACCAGTATATGTTCCCGTGAGTGTTGTAACCTCTCCCACGGTAAAAGTATTTTGAAAACTATTCTCAACCCCAGTAATACCGCTACCTATAATATTTCCCGCATTTCCATTTATTAAATTGTTATTTAAATTTGGAGCACTAATACTAGCTTTTGATTTAATATTATATAAAAATGGACCTGTTCCCATTGCAACATCAAACTCCCCAACAACTCCGCCACAATTTACAGCTAATGAATTATTAGTACACTTAATTAAACCATTATCTAAATGGGCTTCCATAACTTTAGCATCATCGGCATAACCAAAAGCGCCACCAATGCTTGAATCGCCACTAATGAGACTGTAGCTTGCAATCGAGCGAGTTACCTCACCAAAAGAACTTGAGCCCATAAATCCACCGCGCCTAATATTGAAAGCACTTGGAGAACTAACCCCAATACTTCCTTCCGTAAGTGAATTTCGAATACTTAAATTTTGGGGGCTTTCAGCAGTTGTATAATACTCACCTACAAAACCACCATAATTGTCTCCATTACTTAGAGTATGCAAGTTTGTTTTAATATTATTCAATTCTATATTTTTAGCCGCAGCTCCGTGAGCTATACTACCAATTGCTCCTCCAACTTTACTAATTTTATAAGATGTCACTGGAATATCTAATTTAGCAATTGATCCGTTTATATAGACTTCATAATCAGAGATAATTCCTCCAATAAATCCCCCAATATCACTTGCATTTGCTGAATTTGGAATAAAAGAAGCATCGACTTGGGAGTTTTCAACTCTTACACCATCTAATGAACTTGCTATTAGTCCCCCCATAAAACTATTGCCTTCTAATCGTACGACGGCATTACTCTCTCTAATAGAAATGAATCCACCTAGACCAACGACACCACCAATCATATCAATTCCGGCCAACGTTACTCTTTGTTGTACACCCAGCTTATTGATACCAATCTGGATATTTTCAAAGGAAACATTTGAGTTTGTGCTTGATCCAAGAGCGCTTCCTGCTAAACCACCAATTACCAATCCTGCTGTAGTAGTGTTACTTGAAACGCTAGCATAGGATTCAATATTTCTAATGCTTAGCCTAGCGTTACTTGTTACTGCTGAAAAATCGATATCTCCAACAAGTGTGCCCACTGACCCGTCTGAAGTATTAGAGCTAG
>JABJPQ010000537.1 GCA_018663815.1 Halobacteriovoraceae bacterium
AAGCAAAAAAAAACATCTTTGGAGTTTATAAATATCCTGCATATACATTTACTCAGTTCAATGCGAAGGTTAATCAATTTTGTCATCAATTTATTTCCTTTGGAATTAAGCCAGGTGACAGAGTTTTAATGTTTTTAAAACCAGATTTGGATTTTTCTATTATAACATTTGCTTTATTTAGAATGGGAGCTGTGGCGATATTTATTGATCCAGGAATGAAAAGAGACTATCTATTTAAGTGTATTCAAGAAGTAAAACCTACTGCTCTTTTCGGAATCCCTAAAATTCATTTGATTCGACATTTTTATCCTAAAGTATTTAAGGGAATTAAGCTCTTTGTATCAACAGGTAAGATGCCAGGTTTTTTTTGTAAGTCGATATATTGGGGACTTAAAAAACATTCCGAACATTTTGATAGTTTTATTCCACAAAATGAGGAATTAGCGGCTATACTTTATACTTCTGGTGGAACGGGCGCACCCAAGGGAGTTGAGTATACTCACGATATTTTCATCAATCAAACAAAAATGTTAAAACAAGAGTTCTCACTTACATCTGAAGAAATTGATATTCCAGGTTTTCCTCTCTTTTCTTTTTTTACTTTAGCAATGGGTATGACGAGTTGTATTCCGGATATTAATTTTGCTAAACCTGCTGAGTGTTCAGCACAAGTTCTCTATGATAATATCAAAAATTCACAGGCTACATTTTTAGTCGGTTCACCGGCCATATGGGATAAACTTGTTGATCATTGTTTACAAAACAACTTAAAGTTAAATAATGTAAAGTATGTTGTGATGTTTGGTGCTCCCATAAATATTAAACTTCATCAGAAATTTTCCAAAGTTTTAACTCAAGGGTCAACGTTCACTCCATATGGTGCAACAGAATGTTTACCTGTTAGCAATATTTCTGGTAAGACAATTTTATCAAATTTTCAACAAGAATTTTTATCTGGCCAGGGTGTTTGTGTTGGTAAACCATTACAAGGTGTTAAAGTAAAAATTATTCAAATGGATAATGCTATCATTCCTGATCTTTCAAAAACGGTTGAGGTCAGGGATAACAGTATAGGTGAAATCATTGTTCAATCACCTAATGTTACTCAAAAATATTTTGGGGATCAGGGTGCAACGGATCTTGCTAAGACATATGAAGGGAAAAAAGTCTGGCATCGAATGGGAGATGTTGGATACTTTGATGAAAATAAAAATCTATGGTTCTGTGGCCGTAAAAAACATGTCGTCATTGCTAGGGATAAGCTTTATTATCCATTACAGGTAGAACCTATTTTTAATAAACACCCAAAAATCAAAAGAACGGCCCTGATTAAAGATGATAAAAATGATGTTCCCCATATTCTTATTGAGAGGGTTGATGGAACTTTAGAGTTGGACTCAATGTTCATCATGGACCTAAAGAACTTATCTAAAACACATGATAAAGCGAATGAAATTAATAGTTTTTCAGTTGTTGCTAAGTTTCCTGTTGATACACGTCATAATATCAAGATTGATCGAACATTACTTGAACAACAATATAATGGAGTCTAAATGAATGTCTTAGTCACAGGAGGAGGAGGGTATTTAGGTTTATATATTGTTAAAAGCTTACTTAAACAAAAATACCATGTGACCAATCTTTCTCGTAAAGAATATACTTCTCTCGTAGAGTTAGAAGTAAAAACTTTAAAATGTGACCTCTCAGATAAAGCCCAGGTTGAAAAAATTGATCTTGCAGCCTTCGATGCTATTATTCACACAGCTGCACTTACTGGGGTTTGGGGGGATGCTGCCGAATTTCTCCGCATTAATTATCAAGGCAGTCAAAACTTACTAGCACATGCTAAATCTTCAGGAATTAAATATTTCATCTATACCTCTTCTCCCAGCGTTGTCTTTGGAAAAGATAATTTAATCAATGCAGATGAAACAACTTTATACCCAGCGTTTTATTATACTGATTATGCAAAAACTAAAGCTATGGCCGAAGAAGAAATCCTCAATGCATCAAACGATGATTTTCAATGCATGTCCATTAGGCCACATCTTATTTGGGGACCAGGAGATCCACATCTTTTTCCTCGTATCCTTCAAAAAGCTAGGGCCAAAAAATTAAAGCAAGTAGGAGATGGGGATAATCTTGTCGATATTACTTATGTTGAGAATGCGGCCAATGCCCATACTGATTTGTTGACAGCAGTCGTTGCAGGGAAAAAACTTGGAGGAAATGCTTATTTTATTGGGCAGGAAAGAGCTGTAAATCTTTGGAGCTTCATTAATGAGATTATTACTATTAATAAGGTTGAACCTGTAGATTCGATGATCTCATTTAAAATGGCATTTATAATGGGAGCTTTTTTGGAAAAAATTTATAAACTCTTTGGAATATTAAAGCCTGAACCTCCCATGAGTCGGTTTGTTGCACTTCAACTAGCAAAAAGTCATTATTTTTCACATGCTAAAGCACAAAAGGATTTCGGTTATTGCGCAAAAATTACAATTGAAGAGGGGATAAAAAAAACATATCCAAATATGTAATTCAGTTTTATTTTAAAAAGGTTTCTTCAATACTCATTTTGAATTCTGGTATGATTTTTCGGTAATTACCCTTATCAAAGCGTTCACAAATGTCAGCTAATAAAGTAGGTATTTTTTGGTCATTAAATGCTATAGCATAAAGTCCCAGTGTAAATTCATGACTAATGATAAAAAGAGCAAAAATGAGATTTATCTCTGCCGGATAGATTGGTTTGGGATAAGACTCCTCATTATGTACACCATGGTGATCTTTAACTATTTTTAATACATCTTGGTGAACATCATCGAGTTGAGCGAGATGTTTGGCAAATAAAATAGGATGATTTAAAATATCATCTCTTTGCTCTGGTGGGAGTTTTTTTATATCTGATAATTTCATTGACTCTTTAAGCGCATTATCTTTATTGCGATATCCAAGGTCATGCAGCATACAACCAAGGTATATTTTTTCTTTATTATCGGGAGTCATCCAAGTGAATTTAGCCCCGGCCGTAAGTGCTACTACAGATGTTAAGTAACTATGATTATAAAGAAACGATCCTTCCATATCTTTAAATCGTGCAAAAAGTTTTTTCATGAACTTATGATCATGATTTTCTTCGATGTCTTTATGGAGTTTTTTGGTTAACTCTATTGCTTTGTTATCCACC
>JABJPQ010000538.1 GCA_018663815.1 Halobacteriovoraceae bacterium
ATAATGTTAAAGAGTATGAACTATTCTCAAAAATGCTTTCAAAAACAGTCCATGATATAAATAATCCCTTGGCCGTCGTTATTGGCCAGGCGAGTATTATGGAGATGTTAATTCAAAAAGATAAACTCACTCCGGAAAAACTCGAAAAGATCATTGCAAAATTTAAGTCTTCAACTGAAGTTTTCAAAGACAGACTCAGCCAATTACGGGGCTTTTACAAAGTGCCTATGAATGACCCTGATTATTCAAAGCTCACTCAACTACTTGAATCTGTCTGCTACTACTTTGATGGTGATTGCTCACACGGTGGAATAACGCTTAACTTTACCGGCGACACCGATTATGAAATTGATTTCAAAACAAGTGAACTTTTTATCATCTTAAAATCATTAGTACAAAATTCTATGGAAGCGATTATTGATCACAACAAAGATAACGGTGGTTCTATAACAATAAACTGTGAAAAACGAGAGCAAAACATTGTTGTTAAGGTCATAGACTCTGGCCCTGGCTTAGTTTGCGAACTTCCCATAGCGTGCGAGCCTGGCTATACAACTAAGTCTTTGAATCACCCAGGACTTGGCCTTAGCATGGTACAACACTTATTAAATCAAAAAAACCTATTGTTGCACTACGGTATCTCGGATGCCGTTGAGTTCTCAATTACTTTTTCTACGAAATAACCACATGCGCTATTTACAAAGTATACCTGTTTGCAATAGATTAGGTCACAATTAATTTATTAGGAGTTATCTATTATGGGTATGGGAAGAAAGAAGTGTATATTAAAAATGAAAAGAAAGAAAAATCAAGCAAAGAAAAAAGCAAGAATTAAATCTAGAATCACTGTCAAAAAATAAAAAAAGGGAATCACCCTTTTTTATTTTTTGAATATTTAAAGTTAGATACAAGCAACCATTATATTTTCTGAATCCTAAAGTGGAAGTGCAATGGATTATTAGTTTATTTGTTTTCCAATAGTACAGATAACTGACATTGACAGGTTTTGATCCTTGCAACAACTAAAGTATATTTCATACAATTTTCCACTGATTAATATTTTATTTATATAAAATCAATATATAATATTCTGATGCTTTACTGGAAAACATATAATAAAAATATTATTTTGAGGTATTTACAATCAGCAGTAGAACACAAGCTTAGCTTTACTATCTGGCAACAGTTCGGAGAACATAGAAATACATTTCAAGGTCAGTTCTTAGAAGCATCTCAGAAGAACTGTAAAATTAAACTTGAAAACGATCACACGCTAGATTTATTTGACGATAAAAACCCCATCTTTATTCATATCACTCAACTAAACATTATCTTTAAAAAAGAACATTTTAATAAACTTGGCTTGTTTGTAGAATTCTACCTTCCAGGGGATATTCAGATCTCCGAAAAAAGAAAAACAAAAAGGTACACCTATTTGTATCAAGACCATAAAAGCATTACATTTCACTCTAAACATAACGGTGCAGATGGAAAAACACCTATGTTTACCCATTCAAGTGTGCTCGTTGATATTTCAACTCAAGGAGCAGGTCTCGTTGTAAACGAAACCGTCTTAAATGACCTTTTTATAGACCAAGAGCTTTTACTAATAGATTTAACCGATCAAAAACTGCCTGCTCCCTTTAAGGTTCGCATTACTTATATTGAAGCTTATGAAAAATTTAATGAGAACCTACATAAAATTGGCATCATATTTACTGATGAATTAAACACTATAAGCTACAAGTCCATTTCAAGTATCATCGATATCAAACAAAGAAAAATGCAAGGGCTTAGCTCCGATGAGTATTGTGGTGTTGACACTGAAGAACAAAATCAAATATTAAATAAGATTGAAGGTTCAAATAAGATACTGGCAAATAATATTAGAGATAACGTTGATTTTCTTGATCAACTCCGTTACTTAACAACTCAGATGAAAATTGAGTTTCTTAAAGAAGTGAATCATGACCTACTCGCAGTTGCACTTAGGCTATCAAGTAAAGAATTGATTTATGAGCTTTTTTCGGAAATGACAGATAATATCATCTCAGAGTTTTTAGAAAAGCTACAAAATGAAAGACCTGCCTCTGGTGTATGTAAAGCACAAGACCAAATTATTAAAATTATTAGGGATAAAGAAAAGAAAGGAGAAATTGTTATCGATCCAAAAGCCTTTGTCACCTATGTATAAGCTTGAAATAAAAAAACCTAAAGATATTGTTCTAATTAAAGATTATATTTCAACAATCAAAGTTTCAATTAAATATGCAACAAACGATAACTTCACTGGAAAACCTGTTCCTGGCTATCAAGCAGAAAATGCTTTCTTGAGCCTAGCCGCGATAAATAATCTTAAAGAAATTCAAAAAATCTTATTAGAAAAAAATTTAAGTCTGTATGTATTTGATGCCTATAGACCACATCAAAGCGTAGAATATTTTATGCAACAGTGGAGGCAAAGTGAAGAGTGTCTCACATTAAAGCAAGATTTTCACCCTCACCTCACAAAAAATGAACTCTTTGAACACGGCTTTTTAGCCAGTCCATCTTCTCATTCTAGAGCTTCCACCATAGACCTAAGTCTTTTTGATCTACACAAAAATCAACTCCTAGATATGGGAAGCTCATTTGATTATTTTGATAAAATTTCGGCCACAACAAGTCCATTAATTACACAGCAAGCCCAAGAAAACAGATTACTTTTAGTTGAGGTTATGAGCTCATATGGTTTTATAAATTATGAAAAAGAATGGTGGCACTTTAGGTTAGAAGCAGAACCATATCCTGGAACTTTATTTGATTTTATTATAAATTAATTGCTTTTGAGACTTCTAAGATTAAATCCTCAACATATGGCTTTTTAATCATTGCAAAAATTCCAAATGAGTTTAGTTTAACTTGTTCTTTTAAGTCTCCATGGCCTGTAAAAACAATAATGGGGATATCTGCTTGAATTCTACGTATATTTTCTGTGAGGCTTACACCGTCCATCTTGGGCATATTTAAATCTGTCACAATCAGATCATACGTCTGATCCTTATTAAATAAGGCTAGTGCTTCGACTCCATTGAGTGCCCTATGAATAAGTATCTCTGCATCTAATGCAATTTCCAACGATTCGATAATTGTTTCGAGGATATCAATTTCATCATCCACAACAAGAATATGCTTCATAAAGACTCTCTTTAAATATTAATGTTTTCTTAATCATATTATAACCTAATTTAAGGTCATATTTTAACCTTAACAAAAATTAAGGTTAAAAAAAAGATAGTTAATCGTTGTAAAAAAAAAGAGTATAAATTACAAACACTTACAAAGACATGATAAAAATCATATCCCAGAGCATTTTAAACTAGAATAATAAATTGCCTACTGGCGCAGTAATACTCTTTGGATGTCCACCTACAGGGTGCTCGAACTCACAGCGATAACAGACTAGTTTGATTCCATCTTTGTTTTTATTATCAACCCCATATCTAGGGTCTCCCATAACTGGAAAGCCTAGCATATCAAAATGTCTACGAATTTGATGAAACCGCCCAGTATGTATCTGAATCTCAACGTTTGTCATGTTATCTGTTTGACCTACGACACTATATGTCGTTAAAGCATCCTTCCCATCTAATTTAAAGTCAATCTGACCATTAGACTCGATTGGTCCATATAGTTGAGCCTGATAAAATTTTCCAATTTTATTTTCCTTCAATTGCTTAGAAAAATAAGCGGCCATGTTCTTTGTGTAAGCGACAAGCATAAGTCCACTAACTTCACGATCAAGCCGCTGAATTAAATAACATCCTTTATATTTCTTTCTTATGATGGCCGCAATAGAGCCTTTATCTGAGAATGGAGTATCATTTGATAGCATTGAAGCTGGCTTATACCACACACCAAAATGCTTCTCTTTTGTAACTTCAATCGCCAACTGTTCGTCCACAAAACTTAAATTAGAGTCATATAAAAATTCAACCTTATCTGCGTGCATAATTTGTGTTTTTATTTTTTTTATTCTTTTTTTCTTCTTTTGATTACTTCTCGTAATCCATAGTCCACCCAAATCAATCGTTTTCTTTATCTTCATTTTTGATAAATCAATATTTTGGGCTAACCAATCCACAACATAGCAAGTTGATTGTTCTGAGTATTTTTGCTTAAACTGAATTTTCATATTGTATCTATAACAGGTATGAAGTTGTAAAGGTAGTGGTTGGTCATTTTTTCATTAGCAAATCTTTTCAAAATCTGTATTATTGGCTGATGAACTCACAAATCTTTGTAGATGAAATTTTAAAGACACTCTCTTTTTTTGAGCCCATGAGTCTTGAGTTTATTTTTCTGGACCTAGATCCTAATTTTGTCAAAGAAAACAATAAGATAACCTACGATGATCTACTTAATGTCTTAACAGAGCTTGAAAGTCAAAAACGAATAATAATCATTCAAGACAATAGTCAAAAAAAATGGATTAAGCTTTTTCCTAAAAAACCTTGGTACAAGAAGCTTTTTCCTTAGTAGGAATTTAGCAAAAGTTTTTTGCCAATATAACCGTTAGATTAGTATGTTTAAAATACTAGGACTACTCTTATTAAGCTTTCCCCTGTTTGCCAATCAACTTCAGGTTGATTCTATTGAATCAATGCCTGGACTTGAAGCGAACTTCACACTTAAAGACACTAGTGATGATTCTTTTAGTGGTAATCTAAACTGTCAGAGTTTTTTTAAAAAGCTTGATCTATACGATATACATGAACAGATGGTATCCGAGAACTACTTGACTATGCAGGAGTGTCGCTTTTTCTACAATTCCATTACAAAGTGCATAGACTCTGGGCAATATAAGTGTATTGACTTTGATAATCTGTTTAATAACTCTTGTTCGTGTAACTAAACAACTTTGCTTAATGTAATATTTACACTATATTAATTACATGAAAATTCTACTCTCTATTATCGTTTATTGTTCTTTTATTACTACTCAAGCCAAGATTATTGAGGTTTATGACACCCAATTAGAAAAGTCGATCGACTTTGAATATTTAATCCAAAAGCTACCAGCTCAAGGTTTTTTGATATTAGGTGAATATCATAATTTTGATGAAATCCAACTAGCACAAAGCCAGGTGATTAAAGAGAAAGTAGCCTACGAGATGGCCAGGTCAAACTTTAGAGTTTTCTGGGAGTTTTTAAATTACACAGACGCAAAAAAAACAAAAGATGAATATACAAAATTCAGAAATGGCACTAGCACAGCTTTTGAATTTCTTATTAACACGGCCGGTGAGCAAAATATTCATTATGCTCCCATCATTGAAACAGTTAAGAATTTCAACGGAAAAATCACAGGGATAAACCTTCCAAGAGTATTAAAACAAAAAGTTATCAGTGACGGAATTGGATCTATCGATCCAAAGTATGTTCCCATAAATCATTATGCCGGTGGACCTGATTACTTAGAACGCTTTGAAGCTATAATGGGTGGACACGTACCGGCTGAAAAAATAGCTGCATACTTTGAAGCGCAATGTTTAACTGACTCAGTTATGGCCGAGCAAATTTACCAACATAGTAATAAAGATTTAAACTTTGTTATTGCAGGATCTTTTCACACAGACTTTAATGATGCGACTACGATTCGGCTTAAGAACCTTACCCATCGGCCCGTAGTTACCTTCAAGTTTGTCACCTTAAACCTTGAAACCCAGGCCGAAATTGACAATTATAAAGAAAGTCAGCTCAGCTATGGCCACTATGCAGATTATATCATTGTAACAAAGTAGCTATTATGAACTGCCCTAACTGCAAAACAGATTCACTTTTTACAAAAGAATATGAGCTCATAAAAATTGACCAATGCAAGTTATGTCATGGTACCTGGCTCGATCAAGGTGAAATTTGTGAAATTATTAAAAACAGAGCAACTGACTTCTCAGAGGCTGAAATTGCTAAAACTGTTGGGTTAGCTTTTTCTGGTATTCCAACCAAAGAGCTTGAACAAAAACGTAATTGCCCAAAATGTAATAAAAAACTAAATACTGTGAACTACACCTGTGACTCTGGAATCATTATTGATGTCTGTCCCTCAGAACACGGTATGTGGCTAGATAAGCGTGAATTGGAACAGATCCAACACTACCGTGAGTATTGGATTGATAAGATTTCAGACAACTATGAAAAATTAATTCCTTTAATCCAAACGAAGAGCAACCGCCCAAAAAATGATGATCAGGCGTCATTGCTGTTTAATCTAGCTTCGTCTGTCGCTGAATTAATAAAAAAATAAACCTACAAATATTGACCTGATCATACTGACACCAACTGGTGCCATGCTGGTTCCAAGTGATAGTTATTCTATAATATTTACTAACACCCCTAGACAGAATTTCAAATTACCGAGAATATGCACAAAGGACGTCGCAAACATAGCAATTATGTTTAAGCATTAGGGGAACAAAATGAAATTTAAAATGGCTATCAAGCTTGCATGCTTATTATTAACACCAGTTATAAGTTTAACGGCTTACAGTGCTGAGCTTCCAGATGAGATTAATCCTGAACCATACAAGATTCAGTACAATCAATATGTTGCTGAAGTAAATGTTATTACTACCAATCTTGAACACGTTAAAAGAGAACTTCAATTTGCGTATTCTCAAGAGTCCTCACTCATTGCTTCCATTCAAGAGTTAGAAGCTATGAATGCACAAAATGAAAGCCAAGTGATTCAACTAAAAGAACAAAGAGAAAATTTATTTGTACGTGAAGAAGAGTTAGAGTCTCATGCCAATAGTCTTGAACGAGAAATAATTTCCTTACAAAGAAGACAGCTCGAACTAGAAAGAGAAATCCTTGCAGAGGATAGAAGACTTAATCCTATTCGAGATAGATTATCAAAGGTGAGAACTAAACTTCAAAACAAAAAGCTGCAAGTAAATAGGTTACAAAAAAACCTACAAAAAACGACTCGAGTTAGTAAGCAATTGCGAGCAACTCTTAATAGCTTAAAAGTTCAAAAAAAGAGTATTAAAGAACTATTAAATAAACAAGTGACTCAGCTTAATAATATAGATCAGCAAATTTCAGCTGCTGAGCAAACTCAAATAACCCTTCCTGCCAAGATTGAAAAAGCAAAAATTAACCTTGCGAAAAAGCAAGTAAAACAAAAAAAAATGAATGAAGAGCTAACTGTTTTGAGAAAAAAAATGGCAGATCTTATTCGTGCTGACAGAGCTAACCCTGAAATTAAAACACTAAGAGCTGAAGTGGCGAAAAAGACTAAGGAA
>JABJPQ010000129.1 GCA_018663815.1 Halobacteriovoraceae bacterium
ATTTTAAAACAAGACTTAACTTACTCTCACAAAGAGGCAAGCTTAGATGCACAATTTGTAAATGAAAACATTTCTAAGCATCATTTATTTCAAATAGATTTTCTCTTAAAAAATACTGATAGTTACCAGTCGTACTTAAATAAACTTGAAAAGAACGACCAAACGAAATTAAAGTTGGCATGGAAAAATGTTCAACAAAAATTAAACTACAATATAGGTGACTATGAGAACCTAAAAGAGTGTTTCGCCTATAAGTCGAATGGAGCTGCTCAATACAAAACGATAAAAAAAGATGAAAAAGTACTAAGTTATCTCCAAGAAACGGCCAAAACTCACTTTTTAACCCTAGAAACGAATGATGCCGTCAAGGCCCTCATCATTGTAATCGAAGGTCATGCTGGAAATATATTTTATGATCTGTTAATCACATGCCCTAATCTCACAGAGGAAATTTATCACCAAATGAGCATTATGAAGTTCTATGAAATCGCTTCTTCTAAACGCCTGCATTTTTTAGGTGATATCAATGATACCAATAGTTTTAAATCACAAGGCTTTATACTGAAAGAGAAAATTCAAATCCACTCGACCAAGAATTAATATGATTAGCTATCCACTTATTTTAGACATTACTGAATCCTTTTATACTACCGCTGTAAAGGATATTCTCATTGGGTATCATTTTAGAGTAATCGACGATTTTGACACTCATATTCCTCGTATTGCTGATTTTTGGAACCTTCAACTTAACTCGTCCATAAACGACAGAGCCAATCTTCCCTATGACCTTTTTAATACACACCTAGCACTAAAAATTAATAAGGGAGAGATTTTTCGCTGGGAAAAGCTTTTTGCTGAAAACCTCGATCTTTTTATTACAAAAAATCTCATTACTGAAGATCAAAAAGATATTTGGATGAAAAAAGTAAGTTTTTTCCGAGAAAAATTGCTGATGATGCTTTTTACATAATATTTTTTTATCACGATAAAACGACACCTACATCTAGATAAAAATTCCCAACTGCCTGGCCCTAATCTCTTTGCGTTGATTACAACTACGACAAAGAATTTGAATATTGGAGCTGTGATTTGTACCTCCATGACTGCGCTTCGTTTTATGATCATATTCTAGGTTATGCTTAACTTTACAATGGGCACACTCACCGGTGTAGACCTTCGTCTTAACGGACCTTGGAATCACTCTTGACGAGGGATTTTTTATTTTGCGCACACGTTGCATTGCTTCCGGTGCACGTAACTCTTTTTCGAGCATCAGTTTTATGATCTCAAAACTCGTGAGATCTCTTCCATATTTTTCTTTAACCTTATCAAATTGATTCAGAGTATGTTCGTCTAATACAATTATTTCTTTTCTCTCTTTTTTTATATGGGTTTGAATATAGTCTTTGAATTTTCTTGTTGAAGTGTTGGTGGCATGCTTGATGATATCTTTAATGATGGCTTTATCTTTTAGGCCATGCATTGCCTTATTTGCCGTGCAAGCATTACTTAGAGATATTTCACCTGTCGTAATCTTTTTTTCAGCCACCTTTGATTTCAACATTAAGCGAACAGCGTTCACCCTAATGGTCGCTTCAGCATCCGTGTATCCAAGTTCTTTAATGATGTACTTGTAAAGGGAAGGATACTTTAGGTCAGCGTAGAGTTTATCTTTTTCAATAAGTTTAAGGTTTTCCAAAATCTTAATAGTGTAATACTTCTCTTTGGCAACAAGGTTTTTAGTTTGAATAAAAATAGACATAAGCTCTCCTTGGTTCTGTGATAACTTACCAAAAATTTCTATTCTTGAAAAATAAGCTCTAGGTGCAAGAGTGTTTACTTAGAGTTTGCGTGACTTTCCTTACAAAACTAAACGGCGAATTAGAAAAAAATTTTAGTGGATGAAGCAGAAGAAATAACAAGCTTAGGCTATGCTTTAAATTCTAGGCGAAGGGTATCTTTATTTTGGCTGGAATAAAAAACTTACATTTTACTTTGTGGTGATGAAGTCAAAATAATTAATTCGAGCTATATAAAGTGGCTCTGTAATAACTACATAGTGTATTCGCTACACTTAGGATTTAAAATACTTACGGAATCATTTAATTCTGAGTGGACTATGGTACTCATGTTAATTTTTCAATGGATTTGATTTTTTTACTTGAATTTGAGAATAAAAAACCTCACTAAGGAGAAGTATATGAATAAGTATTTTAATCGAGTATTCATTACCATTGGCTTAATGTCTGTGTCACAATTTGCTGGTGCTTTTGATATTATTTTAGAAAACACAGAAGCTGAAACTCCAAGAATAAATACTGAGGTACTGATCATAATGCCAGAGGGAGAACAAGAGGTTGTTGTGGATCTTCTGGATAGACTATCAAGCTCTTCAGAAGAGGAGAGAAGAGTGATCATTGATTTTCTTTCTGAGAGGTCCGGATTGATTGACCAAATATCAACTCAACCAACAGAGCTTACATAGAGTTAACATAGATGAAGATGTTCTTATATAGAGTATTGCTTATTTTTATCTTAACTCTATGTATGGTACTTTTAACGGCATGTAATATGAAAAAAAAACATATAGAAATAACAGTATTGTTAAAACAACTAAATGTTCAAGATACACTTGATCCTTCTTTTTTCCGATTATCTCAAGAATATATTTATCTTGAAAATTTAACAACAAGGCTTGTTGAGCTTAATAAAAATGGGCAATATACAAACTTATTGACAGATAAAATTACTATAAAAAATGATAGAAAAGATTATTACTTCAAAATTAAAAAAGCGTATTTTAGTGATGGCAGTTTGATAACACCAAGAGATGTTATCAATTCTTTTAAGAGGTTAATTCTCTATGGTTCTCCACATAGTAATCCAAAAGAATTTATTAGAGGAGCTCAAGACTTAAATGAAATAAATCAAAATATTGAAGGACTGAAGGTTGTGGAAACTGACACGATCTTTATTGGCCTTAATTATCCAATGAAGGAGCTTTTTTACTATTTACAATTAGCTGATTATGGCATTTTACACTCGTCGCAGTATTCAAAGAACGAACTTAAACTTAGAGATTGGGAGAAGATCACATCAGGACCTTATCGGATTAATTTAAAAGGAAATGCGGTGACTTTTGTTGTGAATACAAAAAGTATCTCTTATAGACAGGATATTCCACACTCTATAACACCTTTGGAAAAAAAAGGAGAGGAGCTTGTTAAGAGTGTTCGTGAAGGTGAGGTCCACTTTGGTTTTTTTAGCTTTTCTGACTTTAAAAACCACCGAGATGCATTGTTAAGAATTAAAGAGGTTAATGTATTCGGTGAGAATACGGATGCTATTTCATATATAGTATTAAATATAAACTCAAAAAAATTTAAATCTCAAAAGACTAGACAATGGTTCTTAAAAAAAATTCTAATGAATTTTGAAGTTAATAAGAAACAGCAATCCTACATGAAAAAGGCATATCAGTACTTTCTTCCAGGAGCAAAGGGATATGTTCCAGTAGAAAATATTTTCCACATTTTGCAAGGGGTAAAGATAGTCGATACTCCTGAAGAGCTCAAGCTAGGAGTCAAAATTAAAACGATTGAAACAATGAAAAATTACCTTACTGAAAATACAGAGGAAGTACTATCTTCTAGCTTAGGAATTC
>JABJPQ010000344.1 GCA_018663815.1 Halobacteriovoraceae bacterium
AAAAATATTTAGCCCAACATTCTCAACGCTAAATAGCGCAAACAAAGCTGCGCCAAGCCCCCTATTTTCTTCCCTTAATATTCATTCATTTTTCATTTTACAAGGAGCAGGTCATAAACCATCTCACCAGTATTAATCTATTGGACTTCAAGCAAATACTTTCTATATTAGAAAGAGCGTCATTCTTTTCTCATCTTCTCAAAAATAAAAAAGCAATTCCTCAAATATTACAAGGCAAAATTGTGGCTAATCTTTTTTTTGAGCACTCCACTAGAACTAAGTTTTCTTTTGAAGTGGCCGTTAAAAGACTTGGTGGTGATACTTTAAACTTTGATGCTGAAAGCTCATCCATGAGTAAGGGCGAAACTCTTGAGGATACCCTAAGTACATTTAATGCTCTTGGCATTGATATTGGAATCATCCGACACTCAGATGATTCATATATTGATGCTGTTAAGGAAAAGTATAACTTTTCCATTATAAACGCTGGAGCCGGAAAATTTGAGCACCCAAGTCAGTCCCTACTTGACCTGTATACGATTCAAGAACATTTCCAAACGCTTGAGAATTTAACGATTACAATTTGTGGCGATATTTCAACCTCCAGAGTTGCAAGCTCCTTTATTAAGGCCATGAAACATTTTAATTCAAAAATTTACCTCTCGGGTCCCCAAGAGTTAATGCCAAAAGAATGTGACTTACCAAACTATTGCCAAATTAAAGATATAGACAAAGCTATGGCCCAGTCAGATGTTGTCATGTTTTTGAGAGTGCAACATGAAAGACATAAATTATTTGAACTTAATATTGATCATTACAATAAAAGTTTTGGACTTAATGACACAAGGATCAAGCTCCTAAAGCCAAATGCTATCATTATGCATCCAGGCCCTTTTAATCGAGACGTTGAGATAGCTTCTCACCTTATTGAACACAAACAATCGAAAATTTTCAAACAAAAAGAAAATGGCGTTTATACTCGTATGGCCATTTTGGAGTGGATCGTATCATGAGTGATGTTTATTTATATTTAGAAGATGGCCAAAGTTTTCAAGCAAAGTCGTTTGGCCACCAAAGTCAAGAACCCTTTCTCTCTGAAATAGTTTTTAATACTTCCATGCAAGGCTACCAAGAAATTATCTCTGACCCTTCCTATTGCGATCAATCTATCGTCATGACTTTTCCCTTAATTGGAAATTACGGCATTAATCAAGATGATAGTGAATCAATCGCACCTGTACTTAAATCCTTAATTGTTCGAGAGTACTGTGACACACCTTCAAACTTTCGCTCCCGCCAAAGTCTGTCCCAATTTTTAAGAAAAAGAAACATTGTTGGAATTCATCAAATAGATACCAGAAAACTTACCAAAATTATTCGTGAAAAAGGAACAATGAAATCAATTATTTCCTTTAACGAGCTTAGCCAAGAAAAATTAGACAAGCTATTTCAGCCCAACTTAGCTCAAGATCAAGTTCAAAAAGTATCTTCAAAAAGCATTTCACACTTTCCCTCTAATGGAGGACAACGAGTTGTACTCGTAGACTTTGGTTACAAAAAAAATATTTTAGAATCTCTTCTCAAAAGAGGGTGTGATGTTATTGTTGTTCCGTATAACACAACCTTTGAACAAATTAGTGAGTTTAACCCTCAGGGGGTTCTACTTTCTAATGGACCTGGGGATCCAAAAAGTATTATCGAAGTCCTGCCTACCATCAAAAAATTACAAGAAAGCTATCCATTATTTGCGATTTGCATGGGACATCAAATTCTTGCGTTGGCCAACGGAGCTGATACGCAAAAAATGAAGTTTGGACATCGTGGTGGAAATCATCCCGTAAAAGATCTTGAACTCAATAAAGTTTTTATTACTTCCCAAAATCACGGCTACTGCGTAACAGAAGGTTCTATCGCCAATTCTGATCTAAAAATCACTCAAGTTAATTTAAATGATAAAACGATTGAAGGCCTATGCCATAAAAAGCTTCCATGCTTTTCCGTTCAGTATCATCCTGAAGCAAGTCCTGGCCCAAATGATACCAAGTATTTATTTGATAAATTTATCCATGCACTAAATGAGGTATCTCATGCCTAAAAAACAAACACTTAAAAAAGTTCTCGTCATTGGATCTGGTCCCATTATTATTGGACAAGCTGCTGAGTTTGATTATTCGGGAACCCAAGCATTGCAAGCTCTCAAAGAAGAAGGAATAGAAACGGTTTTAGTTAATTCCAATCCTGCTACTATCATGACTGATAAAGGTGTTGCAGACAAAGTCTACCTTGAGCCGCTAACAACAGAATTCTTAAAGAAAATTATTATTAAAGAAAGACCAGATGCCATTCTACCAACCCTTGGTGGTCAAACAGGATTAAACCTAGCACTGGCACTAGCTAAAGAAGGCTTCTTAACCAAAGAAAAAGTAGACTTACTCGGAGTTAACCTTGCCACAATTGAAGAGGCTGAGGATAGGGAGCTGTTTAAGCAGCTAATGTTAAAGTTAGGAGAGCCGGTTCCTCAAAGTACAACTGTTTCTAGTATTAAAGAAGCAATAGAATTCAAAACACAAGAAGGGCTTCCCCTTATTATTAGACCCGCATTTACATTGGGTGGAACAGGTGGTGGAATTGCAAATACTGAAGAAGAGTTTGAAACATTTATAAAGTCTGGTCTTGCAAACTCACCTATTAACCAATGTTTGGTTGAAAGAAGTATTGCAGGGTTTAAAGAAGTCGAATATGAAATTATAAGAGATGCCAATGATAACTGTATTGTTGTTTGCAATATGGAAAACTTTGATCCTGTAGGTGTTCACACTGGTGATAGTATTGTAGTTGCTCCATCTCAAACACTAAGTGACCGTGATCATCAAATGCTAAGAGATGCATCATTAAAAATCATTCGTGCTTTGAAAATTGAAGGGGGGTGTAATGTTCAATTAGCTCTTGATCCCCATAGTTTTCAATATTATGTCATTGAAGTAAATCCTCGTGTCAGTAGATCCTCAGCTCTTGCATCCAAAGCGACTGGTTACCCTATTGCTCAAGTAGCAACTAAGATTGCTATTGGTTACACCATGGATGAAATAATTAATCCAATCACCAAAAATACTTATGCTTGCTTTGAACCAACACTTGATTATGTGGTACTGAAGATTCCAAGATGGCCTTTTGATAAATTTCATGCAGCTGACAGAAGCTTAGGTACGCAAATGAAAGCAACAGGTGAAGTCATGGGGATTGG
>JABJPQ010000503.1 GCA_018663815.1 Halobacteriovoraceae bacterium
TCGATATCCTGCATAAGGAAATCATTTTTTTCTTTTTTACTAAGAGCAAGGTTATCATAATTTGTTTTCAATTTTAATAATTCTTCTGAGTGTGAATCTTGGGTTTTAATTTTTTCATTTTTTAGACGCTGAGTTGTTTTGTTTAAATTTTCTTGTGCGGACTCCAGAATTTTTTCATTTTTATTAGCCTGTTTAGCCAACTTTAAAGTTTGTTCGGTATGTTTACCGTTCAGCTGAAGGGTATTTTGTAGCTTTATTTGGTTTTTTTGTTTTTCATGTTCAAGCTTTATTTTACCTACTTCTAATTGGTGTTTATTGCTTAATCTTTTCAGTTCTTGTTGGTGATTGAGGTTAATTTCTCTTTTGTCTAGCTTTTGGAGTGAGCTCATTGGATGACCTCCTGGGCTATTAATTTACTGTAAGGGTTTGCACAGATTTCTTTTTTATTTCCAGTGTGACCAGGACAGATCCATGTGCGCATAAGATCAAGACTAATTAGGTTAGAGCCTCCATGATAGGCAATATAGGTGACAGGTGACAGTGTGGATGTTATCAGCTGAGGCTTGGTTTGTTCACCCATTTGTTCAATTTTGTTTTTGTAAACATATTGATACACTCTGTACTCAGCCATTGCCGTGGAGGTCGATGAGATGAATAGGAAAACGATCATTAGTTTTTTCATTACTGTAATTTTTTTATATCCTTTAATATTCCGTGTTCTACAACCTTAAAAAATGAACGAATAAATTCTTCTCTTGAGAGTTTATCCATTCCAATAAGAGCTGTTTTCTTTTTTTCAACAGTTTTATGCCTTGCTAGTTGGGTGAAGACATATTTTATATTATGGGAAGCTTTTTTGAAGTTCAGGTTTTGATTTTGATTAAAAGAATCAATCAACCATTCTTTATAGAAAAGTGGATAAAAACCAGTTTCGGCTAGTCTTAAATAATCTTTGATTTCGTTGTTTGGCGTTGGGTTTAAATTTGTTTGCATTATTTTACCTCATAGATGTTAGTATAATTTTATCTTCTATTGGCATTTAAAACGAGATGGCTTTTTTTTCCGAAATAAAGGGTGTGTCAGAGGTAAAGTTTGCTATAATAGCGTTTGGGAGTAGCTAGTTATGATTAAAAAGCTTCATTTTTGTGAGTCATGTCGCAACGAAATCGTTGATATTACGAGTATTTTGTTTGTTGAGGATGAATCTGATCGAGGATTTTGCTCCAAAGAATGTATTATGAAGTTTTATCGGCCTTATATGGTCAAGCTTGAGGGAGAAGAGGCCGCATTTCGAAAAGTACTTGAATTGGATAATGAGCAGCAACACCTGGACCTGCTAGCTAACAATCATTATATAAATAATACGTTAAAGTTTCCAACTGAAACTTGGATTGTCACTGATGAACTGTCTAAGAGTTTCTATACCCATATTCTTGAGCTAAGTGTAAATGGGCAAGACTTATATCTAATTCTCATTTGTTCTTATATTGAATCTGGACCTTCTTTTGTTTTTTATAAAACAATTACGGGCTCTATTGATCTGGTTAATATGTATCGCAGAGATATGAAATACTCTAAAGTTACAGATCCAGTTAACGCTGAGGACTCTCAGAAAATAGAAATACCTAATGATGTGGTTGAGTACGTTGAAAGTAAAAAATCACAACTTCTTGCACTCTTTGTTATTAATAGAAAAGTTGGTGATATTCAGATTGATAACTTCGCGATGTATGATAAGTACATGCAGCAAACTTTGCTTGCTCCAGATGAGGTATATGAATACTGTGATGATGATGGTGATACCCTTCAAAATTATATAAAATCTTTTAAACTAGGAACAGCTTCATTTTTTTATGTTGTGATTGTCTATCAGCATAAAGATACAGATGTAACGTATGCTGTTCCTATTTTAGGCCTTCCCTCAGTTGATGAGGAAGGCTATGCTCAATTTGCGCGGGGAACAAAATTGAATGAAGTTCTCAATAGCTAGAAGCGTACTTCTTTATAATTACTTTGATGCATGATCACAAACTGATTGCATGTATTGAATGCATAATTATCGGCTGCTTGAACACAATTTTGATCATTCACACAATTTGGTGCATACCAATTTAAAAATGTAACTTTTGCACTCATACATTTTACATAATCGCTTAGAGCATATGCTTTGAGGGCCATCACACCATTTATGGATTTCTCTTGATCTTTTGTGAGATTAAATTCGTAGACCTTGGCTGCTTCGTTATGGACACACTCAGCAGTTCCAATACTGGTTGCTTTACTTGTCGTATCGATATTTATGGGGACGAAACATGTTCCATTTACAGAGTCTGACACAGTCATTTTTAGCTTGAACTTTGCTTCTGCAATAGTGCTTTGACAAATTTTAAAGCTTCCAATTGATGGACTCGTTGAGCCCGTTAGAGGTGTATCTAGATCACATGCTTCAAATCCAGTTGGATCTGTCGAAGGAGTAGTAGGATCTTCAGGGTTTGTGTTAGTCGTTGGTGTTCCACTTATTTCAGGTGTAGGAGTATCATTAACATTAATTGTTGGATAAGGATCTCTAATACGTTGTGGAGTATCACAAGCAGCTAAAAATAATAATAAACTTACACAAATCATACTTTTCATATTTAAACCTTAGTCAATACATCTAGTTTATCGGTAATTTTGTCTAAAAGTTTAATAATTTTCTATTTAAGATAAATACCTAAAATTACGAAGAGATGGTATGAAAATACTTATTGTTGTTACGACATTAATTGGCAGCTTGGTCATATTTATTATGTCCTGTATAGAATGGGCGCCTCAGTTTTTTTATAATAAGGTTGTTAAGCATAACTTTAAAAGCGAATGGTACTCGTTAGATAATTATTCCCCAAATTTTTTAACCCCTATTGCGACTCAAGGTTTTGCTAGTAAAAAAAATGCTAATGAACAATTTTGGCATAAATTTCATTTTGGTGATTTATATATTCCTTTGCCAGTTAAAAATCCATTTTATTTTGTTTCACCGAATCTAAGCTTTGATAAAAAAAATAAAAAATCAAAATTTGGTATTTCAATAAATAATGCAAAGGGTGAAAAAATCTCCGATATATATTTTTTGCAAAATATTAAAATGCCATCGTTACTATCAAGTCAAAAGTTATTTGAGCTACCACTTATCCGGCGAGAGATAACGAGAAAAACGACTGATGAGATCTGGAAAGATGTATTCTCTGAAAAGATTGCTATGCCTGATTTGAAGGTGGAGCAGATGGCATATAACTTATACTTGTTACAGTTAAGATCAAGAATTCTAAAACAAAATACTTTGTCTTTTGGTTTCTTAGAGGATCGCGATGTTGTTGTTGTTCAGTTTGACTACGCAAATAAAGACTACCTTGGAGAGTTGTTTATGCGAAAACGAGGTGGTCAAATTTATTCATTTATTATTATTAGTCGTAAAGAAAATAAAGAAGCAAGCTTAATTCGTTATAAAATGGTGAACGATATTGAATATGTTGACTCTTCTCCTGTGCTTTCTGACATCATTATGAAAGAGTTTAAAAGTCTTGCTTATAAAGATCAGGTTGATCATGTTGGAATGCTTTATTTATTATCAGCGTGGAGTCATGACGATAGTAGAAAGTCTATTTTAGAAAAAGCAATATTTTTTTTAGAGCGAGGTTTTAAAAATCAACAGCAGCTTTCCCCCCTATATAGCTACTACTTAGATCGATATAAAAGTGTGTACTCAGAAAAAAATGTAAAAGACTTGATAATGAATGAAAAAGTAAAACTTCAAAAAAATATTCATCTTGAAAGCAAAGCGATGCAAGAAGTAGATGTTAATAGTAACGAGCCAATAACTGGTGAAGCACTAACAGTGGAAGAGCAATTTGAGAAAATCATTAAAAAATCGAGTACTGTCAAAAAAGAAAAACATAATACTCTAAGAGTTGATTAAATACTTTTTTGCGTAATTAGTGAATTGATTTCTGAGTGCCTTTGTGAGTACCGAGTTAAGCAATTTTACCTTTTCAGCAATGAGAGTTTGACTTTTTTCGTCCATATAAATAGCTCGTGAAATCTCAATTTGAATATTATTGAGAGGCTTGACAGTCGAGTTGTAATGTTCTGTAATATGACCGCCAAAATAAGGATTATTATAGTTTATTGCTGGATATACCTGGTTCAGTTCTTGCCCTATGTTTTGGATAAAATCCTCTTCGCAGCTCAAGCCTTCAATATCACTTATACAAAAATCTGGCCGTTGCCTTTCTTGGTGAGGATTCATTTTTAAATGATATTGCTCTGCAACTGAAGGCATACTGTGAAGGTCAATGAAACTAGGTATTGAAAATGAATTGTGAAGTGACTGAATGATTGCATTAAGAGTTTCGTAGTAAGGTGAATAGTATTTTTCAATTAAAAGCTGTGCCGTTTCGGTATTCGGTTCTTGTAATACAACCTTTTCACCTTTAGAATTGCTTTTCCAGTTGAGTAAAGACAAATCTTTAGGACGATTAAGATCAATGGCCGTTCGGATAATATTTGATTTAATAATGGTAATGCCTGCGTCTTGTAATTCTTCAAGGTTAACTAACTCATTAACGCGAAAATCAACATCTCGCATTAGAAACTCTCTTGTTGGAGTCAGATACTCTGTAAACTCATCAGGTAGGAGCTCTCCTGAGTGTGGTATGGAGAGAATTCCGATACATTTAGTCTTAGCGGGATAGAGATCAAAAATGTCTGCTGAATTGTTCATTATAAAATCCTATGTAAAAAATACCTCATCATTATCTTAACTAACTTCTTGCTTGCTGATAACAAAAAAGATGCTAAATTCGTGATATGAAATTTCCAGGCCGTCGTAAAACAAAGCATTATTTCCCCATTACCGAAAAGGGGCGTACATCGTTAAATGAGCCTGTTGATGCAAGTAGTTCAAATGTTTATATCGTTGGCATTGATCAGCTTCTAGTCGATATAGAAATTAATGTAAATGATGAATTTTTGGATAAGTATTCTTTGGCCAAAGGACAATCAACGATTATTGATGACGAGCTATGCGAAATAATTTATATGGAATGCAAAGATAACAAGCTTATTCTGGGAGAGTTCCCTGGTGGCGCTGTTGGAAACACCCTCCATAACTTTGCTGTTCTTTCTGAGAGCTCATGCTATGCCCTGGGAGCAATTAAACGCCAAATAGAAGTCGGTGACTATGCTTTTAAATATCTTAGCAAAACGAGTGGTCTTGTTGACATGACTCATCTACAGCCTTCCGAAAAAGCTATGGGAAGGGCATTTTGCTTTATAACTCCCGACCTTGAAAGAACATTTGTCATTAGTACTGGGTGTATGAATGATTTTTCAGCAGAGTTCATTCCTGGACATATTTTACAGGATGCCTCTGCTTTACTTGTTTCTGCCTACACTCTTCGTTCTGATAAAGATCCTATTTACCACGCGACAGTTAAGGCTTGTGAAATGGCTAAGCAAAGTGGTGTACCAGTTGTTATGTCACTTGGAACTTCTTCTTTAGTCGCAGAAAAACAAAGTTTTTTAAAAGAATTTTCGAAGGAATATGTGAGTGTGCTTGCTATGAATAAGGACGAAGCTCATGCCTTAACAGGTCAAGAGGATGCCTTATTGGCCTGTGAAGAGATTCTTGATCTAGTCGATATGGCCCTAGTTACTGTTGGAAAGCAAGGTCTTTATGTCGCGGCTTATGCCGATGATCACATCAAACGTCATACAAGTGAGCCATTAGTTACCAAATCACTTATCAATTATAATCAATATGAATATTCTCGTGCAATGAGAAAAAAAAGCTGTAAAAAACCTTTAAAGATTTTTTCGCATATTAATCCTTTTAAAGGTGGCCCGCTGAGTATTAAAAATACAAATGGAGCTGGAGATGCAGCTTTATCAGCAGTACTACACGACATTTCTGCTAATGCTCACCACCGGACAATTGTTCCAAATTCTCCAAAGCATGAATCAGAATATTTGAGTTATTCATCAATTTCTCAAGTTTGTAAGTATGCAAATCGTGTAAGCTTTGAGGTTTTAAATCAGAACTCACCTCGACTCTATAAAGCACTCCCCGAAAAAGAAGACTCCTTAGAAGAAGGTTATTGGAGTAAGTAATTTGAAAAACTCACGTAATTTTGATGGCCTACTAAGCGAATATAAAGGAAATCTCTTTGAGTATCTTGTTGGTGTTGAGCTAGCTAAACTATTTCAGTTGGAAAAAGAATTTTTACTCAGTATAACGGCCGATATGTCTCAAATGCTTTTGCAGCAGGAGAGCTTCCTACGAAACTATTACCCAGATCTTTTACATCATCTGCCAGTCCTGGCAGTAGAAACGGCTCAGAAAGTTAGTCATTATTTAAAACTAACTAAAATTACTCAAATATTGATTGTCGGTAAAAAACTGGCCAAGACTATTGGGACTAGTTTTGCTGAAGCTGACTTAATTATTAGTTCTGAGGGACAAAAATATCCTCTTTCAATTAAACTTTCA
>JABJPQ010000649.1 GCA_018663815.1 Halobacteriovoraceae bacterium
ATCTCTCAATCTGCAGGTGGCATTGGTTTATCTATTCACGACATAAGAGCTACTGGATCATACATTAAAGGAACAAATGGAACTTCCAATGGAATTGTTCCTATGTTAAAAGTATTTAACGATACGGCTCGTTATGTTGATCAAGGTGGTGGAAAAAGAAAAGGATCTTTTGCTATCTACGTTGAGCCATGGCACGCAGATATTTTCTCCTTCTTAGATTTAAAAAAGAACACAGGTAAAGAAGAAGACAGAGCGAGAGATTTATTTTATGCGCTTTGGATTCCAGATTTATTCATGAAAAGAGTAGAAGAAAAAGGAGAATGGACTTTAATGTGCCCAAACGAATGTCCTGGAATGTCTGACGTATATGGTGATGAGTTTGATGCTCTTTACCTTAAATATGAAAGCGAAGGAAAAGGTCGTAAAACTATTAAAGCGCGTGATTTATGGAATAAAATATGTGAGTCTCAAATTGAAACTGGAACTCCTTACATGCTTTACAAAGATGCAGCGAACCAAAAATCAAATCAAAAGAACTTGGGAACAATTAAATCTTCAAACTTATGTACGGAGATTATGGAGTACACATCTGATGACGAAGTTGCAGTTTGTAACCTAGCTTCTATTGCACTGCCAAAATTTGTAGCTGAAGGGAAATTTGATCATGAAAAATTATTCGAAGTTGCATACAAAGTAACGAAGAATTTAGACTCTGTTATTGACCAAAATTATTATCCTATACCAGAAGCTCGTAATTCTAATATGCGTCACCGTCCAATTGGAATTGGTGTGCAAGGATTAGCAGATGCTTTTATTTTAATGCGTTTTCCTTTTGAATCTGAAGAAGCAAGAGCTTTGAATAAAGAAATTTTTGAAACTATTTATTATGCAGCTCTAACAGCTTCAAAAGATCTAGCGATTGAAAATGGACCTTACGAAACTTGGAAAGGTTCTCCAATTTCTGAAGGTACAATGCAATTTGATATGTGGGGAGTTACTCCAACAGACAGATGGGAATGGAATGTATTGAAAGAAGAGGTAATGGAACATGGTGTAAGAAACTCATTATTGTTAGCACCTATGCCAACTGCTTCTACTGCTCAAATTCTTGGAAACAATGAGTGTTTCGAGCCTTACACTTCTAATATTTACACCAGACGTGTATTATCTGGAGAGTTTATCGTAGTAAATAAGCACTTATTAAGAGACTTAGTAAAATTAGGCCTTTGGAATGATAGCTTGAAAAACCAATTAATGGGAGCAAATGGTTCTATTCAAAATATTAATGAAATTCCAGACAACATTAAGGAGCTATACAAAACAGCTTGGGAAATTTCCCAAAAAACCATTTTAGATATGGCTGCTGACCGGGGTGCATATATCGATCAATCACAATCGTTGAATATCTTTATGGAGAATGCGAACTTTGCTAAATTAACTTCAATGCACTTTTACGGATGGAAAGCAGGGTTGAAAACAGGAATGTATTACCTGCGTACGAAAGCTGCTACTGATGCAATTAAATTTACATTAGACAAAGAAGCAATGGCACAGCCAACCGCTAAAACGGAAGAAGAAAGATTGGCTGAAGCTTGTTCTTTAGATAATCCTGAAGATTGTGAAATGTGTAGTGGATGATAATTCACAACAAACTAAAAAAAGCTACATTGAAAGATGTGGCTTTTTTTATGACTTATTTAGTGATAATTAACCCCTCTCATACGGAAAAACAATACCTTTAGAAGGTGAAAGAGGAAAATGATAAAAGAGAAGAAGTCGACTTTAGTTATTTTGAAACTAAAGAGACTAGGGAGTTTTCTGAAAAACTAAAAACCCATGGGACCAAGGCTACTGAGGTTATGAAAAGCTTTGTTTCTAAAATGGGAACTGAAGCCAAAGAAACCCACGAAGCATCGAAAATTGTTGTCAAATTCTTGAAAGAAGGAAAAGTAAGTAAAGAAGAAGAACATGAACTAAAAACTCAAATCTATGATTTGTTTAAAATAGCAGGTATCGGGATTCCATTTATGTTAATTCCTGGCTCAACTTTACTAATGCCTTTTTTAATTAAACTAGCGAATAAGAAAGGGATTGATTTGCTTCCCTCCGCTTTTAAGAAAGAAGAGAAAGATACACCTGACAATCTTGAAGACAAGAAATAACAAAATTCTCATTAATGAAAGTTTTGCATGTCTGTCAATTTCTTGTAGACACCATTTTGAGTTATTAATTCTGAATGATTACCACGTTCAATGATCTCGCCTTTCTCCATTACTAATATTTCATCAGCATGTTGTATTGTAGACAGCCTATGAGCAATCACTAAAGACGTTCTGTTTTTCATTAAATTGGTCAATGCGTCCTGAACCAATCGCTCACTTTCTGTATCCAGTGCAGAAGTTGCTTCATCCAAAATAAGTATTGGAGGATTCTTTAAAACAGCTCTTGCGATACTTAACCTTTGTCGCTGACCACCAGATAATTTACCCCCACTATCTCCAATGTTAGTTTGGTATCCGTTTTCTAGCTTCTCAATAAACTCATGAGCATTCGCAATTTTTGCAGCATGAAGAACATCTTCTTCAGTGGCGGAATCTACACCAAAAGCAATGTTATTAATTACAGTATCATTAAATAGTATAGACTGCTGCGTAACAATTCCTAATTGATCTCTTAAGCTTGTAAGCGTAACATCTTTGATATTATCTCCATCAATAAGAATTTCTCCTTCTTCAATATCATAAAACCGAGGAAGTAAATCAGCTAGCGTAGATTTTCCTGAACCTGATTGACCAACCAAAGCGATTGTTTTGCCTGCAGAAAGTGTAAAATTCACATTCTTTAAAACTTCTTCCTTTTCGTATTTAAAGCTTACACCCTTATATTCGACAGCTGTCTTAAATAAGTCCACCGTTTTTGCATTTGGTTTGTCAATTATTGATACTTCTTCACC
>JABJPQ010000591.1 GCA_018663815.1 Halobacteriovoraceae bacterium
CGATGAGTTCATGCTCATCACTTCGATTTGATTTTTTTCGACAAAAACATCACAAAAACTCGCTCCCAAACTTAAAGCTTCAAAAATTATATCGTTGGCGGTTTCTTTTGCTAGCACATGACCTCCTAAAGGCGTTTTTTACTTGAGAAGGTATTATAACTAATATAAAAACAATGACAATTTAATGTGTAAGCGGGTTTAAAATGAAATATAAAACAATAGGTGTAATGTGTGGCTCAAGTGATGCATGCGATTCCAAATATTTAAAAATGGCCTACCAACTTGGTCAGAAATTAGCACAAACCAAGCATGAAGTTATCTACGGTGGTGGAGCCAAAGGTCTTATGCGCCAAGTTGCAGACGGAGCTCTAGATAATAAAGGTATTGTTCACGGCTATATCCCCCAGTTTATGATTGAGGTCGAATGGCAACACCCAACACTAACAAACCTTCATATTACAGCTGATATGAGTGAACGAAAATCTGCCATGATGAGTGAGTCCGACGCAACGATCTTTTTACCTGGTGGATGTGGAACCATGGAGGAGTTTTTTGAGTGGTTATCCGCTAAACGATTAGGAAGATACTTAGGGCCACTTATAATTGTTAACTTTGAAGGCTATTACGATCCCCTCGTTGAGCTTTTACTAAAAATGGAGACTGAAAAATTTCATAACTCAATCCATAATGATATGTGGAGTGTTTGTCATTCTGTTGATGAAATCCATAATTCTTTGGAGGCAGCTCCAAGCTGGCAGGAAACCGCGATAGCACAAGCTGCCGTAAAGAAATAACCGACAATGTAGCTCAAAAATATAATTAAGTTTTATTTAACTTATTTATTCTTCTTTGTAGTCGATAAAGTAAGCATGTCAAAGAAAGAGAAGCTTTGTAGTTATATTCTTATTCCATTATTAGGATTTATCGTCCCTCTACTCTTTATTTTTTTGGATAGTTATGGCCAACAACAAGTTCAGGATTTAGACAATATCCTCTCCTTTATAAATAAGAAAAGTTTCTATTTCTTTAGCCTCATTTTTTTTCCTTTAACAGCAATCATTTTTGTAACCTACCTCCAAAAACAAAAAATCAAGGCATCAAATTTTGAAGAAAGCTTTGAATATCTAAAAGTAGTTTTAAATTCATCTCCAGAAGCCATTATTTTTTTAGATGAAAATAAAAAGATGATATTTCAAAATAATACATTCAAACTACTTTTTACTAATTTAGATGACGTGATTGAAACAGATCAGGTAAGCTGTTATTTTAGTCAAATCGACCATATTCAAAAAGAGACTCATCTAAAGTCAAACGTTGCTGATGATCATCCATTTTTGATGAGTTTTAAACAGACAAACTTCAGGCAAAATAAATATTTCTTTATTAGTTTAAAAGATTTAAAAAATATTAAAGAGAAAGAATTTATTATCCAGTCCCAAAGAACCCAAATAGTTGAACAAAATAAATTTTCCTTTCTGGGAGAAATGGCCGCTGGTATAGCTCACGAAATAAATAATCCTCTGACGGTTATTTACTCAACGAACCTTTTGTTTGAAAAAGCACTTACTAATAAATCTATTAGTTCGCAAAAATTAATAGAATTGATAAATAAATCAAAAAAACAAATTGTAAAAATCACTGACATAATAACCTCTCTTAGAAATCTATCGAGTGGAATGAATACAACAGAGCAGAATAATTTCTCACTAACCGAGGTTATTAAAGAAGCAATAAGTCTGGCTAAGGTTAGAGACAGGTCAAAAACAATTATTTTCCAATTTTATCCTAAGAAGGAGTTTTCCATATTTGGCAATCGAGGTGAAATACTACAAGTTTTTATCAATCTTCTTAATAATTCAATTGATGAGCTTGAAAAGGATACTGCCCCTTGGATCACTATTAAAATAATTGAAGATCCCAATATTGTTCAGATTCGAGTTACAGATTCAGGCGAAGGAATTTCCTCTTCTCACCAAGAAAAGATATTCCTTCCTATGTTTAGTACTAAAAATCCTGGTCAAGGAACAGGGCTCGGTCTAAGTCTATCTAAAGCTTATGTTGAAAAAAGTAATGGCCAGCTAACATACCTAGCAGACCAAAAAAACACATGCTTTCAATTAAGCTTCCCCACGATTGCAAATCAAAGTGAGCAAGCTCATTCTAAATTAAAAATAAGTTAACGTAATAGACAAAAACTTATTTTACTTCAGTCTGACAATCAAGTGCCATATCCATTACTGTCATATCAACAACAAGCTGACTTTCTCCTGAAAGGTAATTAACTTTCAAAGTACTCGGTCCTTTCTGATCTACCATATTACACTCCATGGCCAATTCATAATCATCAGCAGCTACGATTTTACAAGCTCCAGTTGCTGGGCGCTCCATAACTTTAATTGAAATTTTATGCTTGTATTTCGAGTTTACAGCATAATCAAAAATCTCCATCTTTGCTTTTAACTTAATTCCCATTTCCACATTTTCTGGCTGTTTCTCGTTAGTACAATCAAGGTGGAGGCTTTTTGCAAATAGAGGTGTAGAAAGCATTATTAAAATACACGTTAACAATTTAGTCATAATTTATCCTTTATTTATTTTTCACGCAGCGCAAGTCTCACGCCCCTTTTTTTATTCTTTTCATAGCCTCTTTTCATAGCCTCTTATAGAGACTGGAATTAGATGTCATAACTCGTAGTGTAACTATCAGTTATTATTGATAAATTAAGATGAAGAAGAATCTCCTGTTTGAGAACATTTAGTTGCGAAACTATTAACACTCAAAAAAGGAGATCTCCCATGGA
>JABJPQ010000539.1 GCA_018663815.1 Halobacteriovoraceae bacterium
TTATCTAGTGCCATTGCTCGAATGACAACAGTTGCTGCTTGGCTTCCAGTATTACCTCCAGTTGCTGTCATCATAGGCAGATAAAGAGCAAGAATTATTAATTCTTCTAATACATGTTGATAATAATGAACAATAACTCCTGAAATTAGTCCTACTCCAGCGAGAGAAACAAGCCACACCACACGCTTTTTAAAATGTTGGATTGGTGAGGTTTGTAAATAAGTATATTCATCCTCAGAGGGAACAATCCCCATGAATTTTTCCATATCTTCTGTCTGCTCAGCGCGAATAACATCTATTGCTTCTTCGTGGGAGACAATTCCAACTAGCTGGTTGAGTGAGTTTAAAACAGGAATTGTTACGAGATCATACTTTTCAATTTTTTTGGCAACATCCTCTTTATCTTCGTTTACATCAACATAGATGAAGTTATCATTGTAAAGATCTTTAATGAGATCTTTAGGGTCGGCCATGATAAGATCTTTAATCGTAATAATACCTAGCATTTCCATGTCCTCACTAACTACATAGATATAGTAAATCATTTTTTGAGAAGGAGCATCGAGACGAATTTTTGCTATTGCTTGCTGGGAAGACATATTTATTAGTATTGTTGCAAAATCGGTGTGCATAATACCACCAGCTGTATCTGGCTCATAAGCACTTAGAACAATAACATCTTCTCTTGATTTTTTATCAAGGTAGGGCAGGATTTCAATTTGTTCAATTTTTGTAAATTCTTGATATAAATCGGCACGAATATCCGTATAGATATAGGAAAAGATATTTGCAAAAAACATTTTATCTAAAGAATTAAAAAGTTCATATTGTTTTTCGATAGCAAAATAGCTGAATATACGACCTGCATCTTCTGTGTCAAGTAACTTTAGGAACTCAATAATCTCCTGAGTAGAATTCTCTTCTAGTATTTCAATAACGATAGCCGAAGGGAACTCTTCTAGCGCTTTTTTAAGTTTTTCTGGTTGTTTTGAGTTCAAAAGTTTAACTAACTGATCTTTTGACTCTTCTAATTCTTTTTCATCCATACTCGTTTATCGACAATCTGGTGTAAGACATTAATAAATCATAAACAAAAATGGTAGATGACTTTTTTACTTGTGTAATATTTAGGCTAAAAATGATTATAGAATAAATTCAATAACCCGATAAATACATGGGATTAAAGTAAGAGGATGGGTATAAAAAATTATGTCAATTAAAGTTAATTTAGTATTTTTTGGGTTTAATGGGAAATCTTCGTTGATTAACGAGCTTGCAAGCTTTTATCAAAATTCTTCAAAATTTGATGTTGAACAAATCAATGAAGCGACAGAAGTAATTCAGTATTTATCCACCTCTATGAATGGAATCTTCTTTTTTAAAATTAATAATAAAGTGGATTTACAAAGCGCAGTTTCTGTTTTGAAAGCATTAAAAAAACCGATTAAAAAAGGATTAATAAAACCAGCTTGTTTAATTGGTATAAAGAACAAAAAAGTTGAAAATATTTTAGCAAAATATGGGTGTATGAATTTACTTGAGCCTGATTCAAAGCCTAAGACAGTTAGTTTTAAGTTAGACTTTTGGTCAAGATCAATTATCGATTTAATAAAAAAACAAGAGCTTGATGAAGAATTAAAACTCAAACGGCATGATAATAATAAAAATGTTAAAACTAAATCAAAAGAAGATTTTAAATTTATTAAGCCTCTTGAATTACAGAGTGACTTTTGGTTAGTAAAGCACAAAAATGATTGTAAAAAAATTCTTCGTAGATGGTTACTTGTCATACTAGGTCCTTCGCCTGCGGTGGGTAATTGGGTAGAACTTGAGGCTCAACCTGGAGATAAGCTTCCTACTTGGAAGTATGTTGTTAAGGACTCAGAAGAAAAAAAATATATTGCGGATGAAGGAGCCTGGTTTTTTTACGGCTCTAAGCCAGAGTTTGATTGGAAAATAAACAGATGGAACTTTTCATCTGATCTACCACATCTTTATTTTTATACACGAGAAGGAACTGTCTTTTCACGATTTAAATATATTGAAGGGCAGGTTGAAGTGTGTGAGAATTCACAATTTGCACAACTAAGAGAAGAGATAATCTTGGCATCTTGTGATATGAAACATAACTTTGATGGCGATGGACCTACTGATGAGGATAAGTCTAATCTTGAGGGAGATTCCGAGACAGAGAGCCTGAAAAACTTAGAAGGTGATAGTAAGCATCAAGAAGAGGACTTAGCGGGAAGCTTAAGTGGAGAGATTAAACCATCAATAGAAGATATTGAAGGTGATGGCCATAAGAAAAAAAGTGGTTATGAAGAAGAACCATTAGATGGAAATATGACTGGTAAGTCATCCACCGATGAATTAGGTGGCGATCCACTCAGTGGCAAACTCAAACCAGGTGAAGAAAAAAATCAAGCAGCAGATAAACAGAGTGGTTTTAAAGAAGATGCGATTGATGGAAATATGAGTGGGAAATCATCCACCGATGAATTAGGTGGTGATCCATTAAGTGGCAAACTCAAACCAGGGGAAGAAAAAAATCAAGCAGCAGATAAAAAGAGTGGTTTTAAAGAAGATCCACTAGGTGGAAATATGGGTGGTAAATCAGCCACCGATGAATTAGGTAGCGATCCACTAAGCGGCAAACTGAAACCAGGTGAAACCAAAAAAGCAGCAGATAAAAAAGGTGGCTTTAAAGAAGATGCGATTGATGGCCACATGGGTGGTAAATCAGCCACTGATGAA
>JABJPQ010000198.1 GCA_018663815.1 Halobacteriovoraceae bacterium
TCAAGTAACGAGTATTGGCGATAATGGTTATTTTATGACGGGTGTTCATTTTGCACATGATTGTCATATTGGAAGTAATGTCGTGCTCGCTAATGGAACGATGTGTGCTGGGCACGTGACTGTTGGGGATTATGTTCAGATGGGTGGTGCTTGTGGTGTAACTCCATTTTGTAATGTTGGTCGAGGTGCTTTTATTGGTGCTGCCAGTGCCATTGATAAGGATGTTCCTCATTTTTGTACTGCCTTTGGAAATAGAATTCAGATTAAGGGTGTAAATATTATTGGAATGAAAAGAAGAGGTTTTTCTAAAGAAGAGATTTCAGAGGTCGTTGATTTTTATCGGATGATGGATGCATCGGCCCTTTCGCCCAGAGCGTTTGTTAAGCACGAAGAAAATATGCAAGAATATGTAGGAAATACTTTAATTGCAGAAATAGCAATATTTATCTCTAAAACAGAGATTGGCCTTCCTCCATTTATGTAAACAAGGAAAAAAATCATGGAAAAAGTTAATGTCGCAGTAATCGGATATGGGCACTTAGGAAAGTGGCATACTCAAAAAGCAGCTGCTTTTGATAATACGAATTTAGTAGCAATTGTTGAACCTTTTGAGCAAAATCAAAAGATCGCGCAAGCTGATTATCCAGATGTTAAAGTTGTGAGTGATATCGCTGATGTTCTAGATAGTATTGATGCCGCAATAATTGTTACACCAACTTCAACCCATTTTGAACTCACAAAAAATCTATTGCAAAATAAGAAACACGTTTTTTGTGAAAAACCTTTGTGTTCGACATATGGAGAAGCAAAGGATCTTGAACCCTTTTTAGGCGCACAGGTTTTGCAAGTGGGTCATAGTGAAAGGTGCCATCAAGCCTGGGAAGGTCTTAAAGATACTTTTCAAACAATAACAGGAAAGAAAACAATTAAGATCACTCGTTATGCACCCTTTAAGGGAAGAGCGACGGATGTCGATGTTGTGCAAGACTTAATGATCCATGATATTGATCTTATGCTCTATTTATTTGGAAAAAAACCGAGCTCAGTTTCTTCGCTGGGGCATAAAATAAGAACGGATAAATGGGATCACGTCACAAGTCATTTCTTTTTTGACGATGGAGACGAAGTGATCATAACGTCTGGCCGTAATCATGTTAAAGAAGTTCGTGCATTAGAAGTTATGAGTGAAGTTGGTTGTCATTATGTCGATCTATTCGCAAATACAGTTTCCTATGCAACCAATGAGCAATTTGATGATGGAAGTTATGTCCAAACCCAAAACTATGAAAAAAGAGATCACTTACTTCTAGAGCAAAAAAGTTTTTTTAATGCAATTCAAACAAGCTCAAAGCCAATGGTAGATTATACTGATGGGCTGAATGCTGTTTATTTTGTAAGTAAAGTAAATGAAAGTTTAGAAGAAGGTAAAAGGCTAACTCTTTAGATGAGTGAAAAAAGTAGTTGTCTTATTATTGCAGGAGAAAAATCAGGCGAAGATCATGCAATGACTTTTTTTCCAGAGCTCAAACGATTGACTCCAGATTGTGAGTACTATGGAGTGGGAGGATCTCGTTTACAAGAGCTTGGAGTCGACCTTCGTTATCATCTAAAAGATTTTTCAGGCATAGGCATCTCAGAGGTTCTTTCAAAAATTCCTTTTTATTATAAAGCACTTGATGAAATAGTTACTGAAGTTAAGAAAAGAAAAACAAAAACTGCCATATTGATTGATTTTCAAGGTTTTAATTTGAAGTTATCTAAAAAACTTAAAAAACTTGGTGTCAATGTTCTTTATTATGTTGCTCCTCAGGCCTGGGTATGGAAGCCATGGAGAGCCAAGGTCTTACAAAAAAATGTTCACACGTTATTTACAATTCTTCCTTTTGAAAAAAAATGGTTTTTGGATAGAGGTGTGAGTAAGGTTAAAGCTGTTATTCACCCACTTATCCTTGAGCATGCTGATAATTTAAACAATATTCCTGAGCGTTCATCACAACAGATAGGAAAAAGAAAGTTAAAGCTTCTGATATTGCCTGGAAGTCGCAATGTTGAAGTAGAAAACTTATTACCCATTTTTGAAAAGGCAATGAGTCTACTAGAAGAAGATACTGAGGTTGAGTTTGGTCTGGTGAAGACAGAGTCGGTAAGGCCAAAGCACTATGCAAACCTAATGAGATATTCAAAAGTTTGGAGTTCAGCACAACTTGCGGATGCTATGTATTGGGCAGATCTGTGTGTTGCAGCGAGTGGAACTGTTACTTTAGCGACGGGATTGTTTCAAGTTCCAACAGTTGTTTGTTATAAAGTTTCCTTTTTTACTGAGGCAGTACTCTCATTACTTCTTCCTTATGATGGGCCAATTAGTCTTACCAATATTATTCATGACAAAATGCTTTTTCCTGAACTTGTTCAATATAAAGTTGACCGATATAATATCGTTAAGCATTTGAAAGAATGGATTAATAATCCTCAGAGTTATGATACAATTGTATCTGGATTAAAAACGACAAAAACGAAACTCACTGGAGACAACTTTTCTGTTCCTGAGTATATGGCCAATGTGATAAATGCTAAGAGCTAAATTATGCAGAAAAATATCATTAAAAATATCGTTCTAATGCCCATCTCTTCTCTATGGGAGTTTTTGTATCGAGCTCGCAGGTCTTTATATGAATATGGCATTTTAAAAAAAGAGTATTTTAAAGTTCCTATTATTTCAGTTGGAAATGTTACGTTTGGTGGAACCGGTAAGACCCCAATGATTATTTGGTTGGTAAATAAGCTGGAAGCTTATGAGTTTAAGACGGTCATTCTAACGAGGGGATATAAGGGGAAGCTGGAGCATAAATCGGGTATTATTAAAGGTGGACAGAAATTTTTTTCTAATCCACATGAATATGGTGATGAGCCACTGCTTATTTCTAGAAAAATGAAAAGTGGTGCTGTTATCGTTGGTAAGAGAAGGTCAGAAAATTTAAAAAAATATTTTCCTAAGGTGCAACCTGATGTTGTATTGCTTGATGACGGTTTTCAACACATCCAGCTTTATCGATCCTTTAATATTGTTCTTTTTGATGCCTTTCTTCCGATTGAGAGTTATAAAACGGCACCCGTTGGCTACCTAAGGGAAGGGCTTACATCTTTAAAAGATGCAGATGCTATTCTTATTAGCCGGGCAGATCAAGTCTCAGAAGAGCAGTTGGAAAAACTCATAAACTTACTTAGTAAGTATCACCGCAAAGAAATTCCCGTAGGCAGGTTTTGTTATAAACCAACAGGTATTGTTGATTGTCTTGATAAAAAAGTTATGCAGCTGGAAGAATTAAATGGGAAAAAGATAATTGCCCTGACGGGGATTGCTTCTCCGAACTCTTTTTATCGACTACTTGAGGAGCATGGAGCTGAAATTGTAAAAAAAATGGTTTACCCTGATCATCATTTTTTTGATCATACCGATATAAATGACGTGTTAATTGAATGTGTAAAGTACAATGCCATTGTGATGACAAGTGAAAAAGACATGGTGAAATTAAGAAAAGTAACTAATGACTCACGGATTATGTCAGTTAATATTGAGATTAAATTTTTAAATGGCGAGGATGAGCTATTAGACAAGGTAAGGTCGGTTTTAAACCTTGATTATAACTAATCTTGTGAGTTAATATTTCATCATGAGTATTTTAAAAAGGAAGTTCGTTTGCGTTTTGTGTTGTATTTATTAACCATACTTTTTTTCATTTCTTGTTCAACACCTTTTAACATTTTTTTAAATGAAGGTGATAACGTAAATGAGAGAAATGAAAAGCTCATGAAAGATGATTTTAAACTAGAGGAAGATGTTTTTAAAAAATTTCAAGAAAATCCAACAAAAGTTCAAACACAGGACGCAGTTGAGGTCATAAAAAAAGAGCAAGTACCTCCTGTGCGCAAGGCGATTAGACCAAAGCCAACGACAAGAAAATTTATAAAGAAGACACCTAAGAAAAAAATAGAACATAAAAATAATTCAAAAACAGCACAAATTTTGGTGGTCAATGAAACGAAAAAAGAGGTTTTAGAGAAGACTGACCTTTTTCCTGATGATTACCCCGCTAAATTAAAAAAACTAAATGAAAAAACAGCAGTGTTTTGGAATACTTTTACTCCGGCTTTAAATGAAGGAGAGGAAACAGTATTAAATATTGAGTATATGGGTGTATCAACTGGGAAGATAACGATTAAGACTCTTGCCGATACACGCTTAGGAGATACTGATGTCTATCATCTCCATGCAAGGGTTAAGACAGCGAAGTTTTATTCGTACTTATATGAAGTTGATGATGTATGTGATTCTTATGTGCGGAAACAAGATTTTACACCCTTGAAATTCAGCTTGATTCAGAGACAAACATCACAAGATGTTGATGATTTACAATTATTTGATTTGAAAAAATTAAAAACATATACGTTTTATAAGCGGGTAACAAAAAAGAAAACCAAGAAAAAAAAGAAAGTAGAATTTATTCCTCAATTCTTCCAAGACCCAATCTCTGTTTTGTATTTTATACGTGGTTTACCAATGAAAAAAGCGATGCTTTATTCGATCCCTATTGTTAATCATGGCAAAGTTGAAATGTTGACAGCACAGTATGAGAAAACGGAGCTGATAGAGACTAAATTGGGAAAAAAACGAGCTTATAAAGTTAAGGTAAATACTCAACATGAGGGTGAAACCTTAAAGGGTGGAAACATGACTTTTTGGTTTAGCGCCGATGAAAAAAGAATTTTTTTAAGATTTAAAGCGAAAATAAAAATAGGCTCTGTCAGTGGTGAAGTAGATAGCCATAAAGAGTAATCATGCGTGAAAAAATAATTTTACAAGATTTTACGGTTTTACTCGTGTGCGTAAGTACTGGGTGGTCTACTGTCGAGAGGCGAGTTCTGTTTGATAGTACTTTTCTTAGAAATATTAAGTGCAACCCTGTCGTTCTGTGTGTGAAAGGTTCACAAATAGATTTAGCTGCAGAAAGAGAAGATATTGCACGAGTTTATATAACGAAAAGGAATCTTGATTGGGGAGTACGGTTTTTCTTTGAGTTGAGATCTTTAATTTTAGAAAATCGTTATGATATCGTTCATTGTTATTCCTTAACGGCAATTTGGTCAGCGGCTTTTATTCTTCGCTCTCAACAAAAGACGCCCCTATTTTTAACATTTAATCAAAATATTGTTTCTATTTATCATAATGTCTTTGTGAAGTGGCTCTTAAGGCGAGTTGATTATATCTTTACTCTTTGCGAGGATACCCAAGAGTTTGTGCAAGAATCATTTCGTATTTCTAATCAAAAAATTAAAAGCTTGGGGTGTGGCTTGGAGGTTTATAAAGGAAGTGCTGAGAGCCGAGAAGTAAAAAGTGTTGGTTGTGTTATTAATGATGTGAATGAGGTAAAGCGATTAAAATATATTGTGAGAGTATTTAGAATTTTAAAAAACGAGCAAGTAGAGAAATTTTCTCACCTGCAGTTATATGTTTTTCTAGGGCCAGCTATCTATCAAAAAAATAGTGCAAAAAAAATACTGACTGAGCTGGAGCATGAGTTTTATAAGGGGGATATCCTTCTTTACAGCCTAGAAACAAAAAAAGATCTTCTTAAAGATTTAGATATCTATCTTGGAACTGCTTTTGATGAACCACTTAATGATTATGAGTTAACGGCACTGATACAAGAGATCCCTGTATTATTTCCACGAACGGCAATGCGTCAAAGCCTGCTGTTTAAGTATCTTTGGGGAGGGGAATCTTATTATGAGGGTGATATTAGAGAGGCCAAGAGCAAGCTTTTGAAAATACTAAATAATTACCCCCTTTATAAGTCAGCTTTGAGAGCATTCTCTGACGAAATAACGAGTTCCCATGGACTGGATCACTATGCTGAAAACTTACAAAAATACTACGAGAAAGCCTTTGCAAAAAGAATGCGTTTTCGCTCTAGTAGTCACTAATATTGTTTGACATAAATCATTGAAAATATTATAAAAATTCCTCAAACTTTGTTTGAAGACCCCCTGCAGAAGCAGGGCTATCGTTATTGAAAGGTGGACAATATTATGTCAACAACACAAATCCCAGATTGGGCAAAAGAATTTACAGGTGAGCTTGAGGAAACGAAAGCAACCAAAAAAGCAACGGAGTTTGAAACACTCTTAAGTGAAACGAAAGCTGGAAGCTTTGTAGAAGGAGAATGTTACACAGGAAAAGTTATCACAGTTACTGATGACTATGTAATGATCGACATCGGATACAAGCAAGAAGGTCTTGTTTTCGCTAAAGAATTTAGAAACTACGATGGAAGTTTAAAAGTTAAAGAGGGTGATGAAATTGAAGTTTATTTAGAAAAACTTGAATCACATCTTGGAAACTTAGTTTTATCTAAGGATAAAGCAGAAATTTTACAAGCATGGGATAAAATCTCTGAAGCTTGTGAAAAAGGTGAGCCGGTTCAAGGTACAGTTATCGCTAAAGTCAAAGGTGGATTATCTGTTGATATCGGAGTTAAGGCATTCTTACCAGGATCTCAAATTGATATCCGTCCTACAAAAAACCTTGATAAATTCATCGGTAAAAAGATGGAGTTCAAAGTTATTAAATTTAATAAAAAACGCGGAAATATTGTTCTTTCTAGAAGAGCAATTCTTGCTGAAGAAAGAGGGAAGCTAAGAGACGAAACTCTAAGCCAAATTCAAGAGGGAATGATCGTTAAAGGTATTGTTAAAAACATTACTGATTACGGTGCATTTATTGATCTTGGTGGTGTTGATGGACTTCTTCATATTACAGATATGTCATGGGGAAGAGTTAAGCATCCTTCAAACTTATTAGCAGTTGGTGATGAAATCAATGTTAAGATTTTGAAATATGATTCAGCTAAAGAAAGAGTTTCTCTTGGTCTTAAGCAAGTTCTTCCAAACCCTTGGGAAACAGCTAAAGAGACTTATATTGTTGGAACTAAAGTTTCAGGAGAAATCGTATCAGTAAAAGATTACGGTATTTTTGTTGAACTAAGTGATGGTATTGAAGGTCTTGTTCATGTTTCTGAGGTTTCTTGGACTAACGTGAAAGGACCAATTAAAGGCCATAACGTAGGTGAGACGATTGAAGCTCAAGTTTTAGAAGTGGATATTGAAAATAAAAGAATCTCTCTTGGTATTAAACAATTCTTAGATAATCCTTGGGATGCTTTAATTGCTAAATATCCAAAAGGTAAAGAAGTTGAAGGAACAGTTAAAGCGATTGTAGACTTTGGTGTTTTTGTTGACCTAGGGGAAGATATTGATGCTTTAATTCACGTGTCAGATCTTTCTTGGACTAAGAAAAATGTTAATGTTGCTAGCGAGTTTAATGTTGGTGATAAAGTTAAAGCAGCTGTTTTAACTGTTGATGGTGATAATTCAAAATTTTGCTTAGGTATTAAGCAATTAGAAGAAGATCCTTGGAAAAAAATTGAAGCAAGACTTCCTGTTGGATCTGTTGTTGAAGGTGAAGTAATGAGAGTCACTGATTTTGGTGCTTTTGTTGAGCTTGAAACTGGGATTGAGGGACTTGTTCATATCTCTGAGCTTTCAGAAGAAAGAGTTGAGAAGCCTGAGGATGTTGTAAAAGTTGGTGAGAAGATTAAGACAAGAGTTATGTCTATTGATAAAGATGAAAAGAAAATCGCTTTATCAAAGAAAAATGCTGAAAATGCAGATCTTGGAGCTTATGCCCAACAAGAAGCTGGTTCAACATCAGCTTTAGCGGAAAAACTTAAAGGTTTTAACGTTAAAGAGTAGTTGAGCACTTTGCGAAACTACCGGAAAATCCGGTTGCCAGTGGCAACGTAGTGAGCGTGAAGCGAACGAAAAAGGATTTTTTGAATTAAAGATTTGAACATTCTTTAATATATGAAAGGGGGGAGACTTTAGTCTCCCTTTTTTTTTATAGAGACTGGAATTAGATGTCATAACTCGTAGTGTAACTATCAGTTATTATTGATAAATTAAGATGAAGAAGAATCTCCTGTTTGAGAACATTTAGTTGCGAAACTATTAACACTCAAAAAAGGAGATCTCCCATGGA
>JABJPQ010000540.1 GCA_018663815.1 Halobacteriovoraceae bacterium
AACTTGAAAATAAAAAGATTTGGCTTGTTTCTAACCTGCCCTATAATGTCGGAACGGTTCTTTTTACTCAGTTTTTGAAAATTAAGCAAATTCAATTCATGACTCTTATGTTTCAAAAAGAAGTAGGTGAAAAAACTTATCACCGAGAAACTAAAAATCAAATGAGTGGACTACTTAGTCTAAGCCAAAATTATTTTAAGCCAAAACTACTCACTAAGGTTTCTCCAGGTTGTTTTAGCCCCGCTCCCAAGGTTGACTCTGTCGTCGTAAGTTATGCGCGTAACGAACACCCTACAATTATTATTGATCGGTATGATATGTTTAATCAGTTTACCCGAAATCTTTTTGGTCAACGAAGAAAACAAATTGGCAGCGTTCTCAGACAATCATACGACAAACAAATATTGGAGCAATCCTTTGTTAGTCTTAATATTCCCAGTACCCTTCGAGCTGAAGCACTCACTTTTGAGCAAGTAATAAAGCTATTTATGAAAATTCATGACGATGTCTAATTGATTCGGTATAATAGTCATCATGAGTGGAATAAAAATCATATCCAAAAATAGAAGAGCAAACTACGATTACTTCATTGAAGAGAAGTTTGAAGCAGGCATGGTACTTCAGGGCACAGAGGTCAAAAGCTTGCGCGCCGCAAAGTGCACTATGAATGAGTCTTTTTGCACCGTTGATAATGCCGGTGAAATCTGGGTTAACCAATTGCATATATCGCCCTATGAGTTTGGAACCTATGATAATCACAAAGAAACGAGAAAAAGAAAACTATTACTCAATGCGAAAGAAATTAATTATATCCAAAAAACTCTTGCCACAAAGGGTCAAACGCTGATACCAACTAAAATATATTTTAAGGGTAGCAAGGTGAAACTTGAGATCGGACTTGCAAAAGGTAAAAAACTCTACGATAAACGAGAAAGTACCAAAGAAAAAGATGTTGCAAGAAAATTAAAACAAGGTAAATACGAATAAATTATGCAAGAAAACATCCATAATATTTATCATTTAAACATGGAAAAGCTCTTCACCGAAGATGAGGCTTATGAACTTGTAAACCTTTTTCACGCTGTTACCAGTAAGGCTAAAGTGAGTATTAATGGCTTAAACTCTAAACTTGAGCATTATAAAAACCAACCTAAAGAAGCCGATGAAATCCAACTAGAGCTCAATGTTCAAATTCAAAAATGGAGTGATAAGGTTAGACGTTTAGGTGGAATTCCACTGGCACTTTTTAAAGTAAAGATTCCCGCCCAACATGGTTTTTTTACTTGGGAGTTCCCTTCGGTCGAAATCATTTTTACAGCTAAATAATTCTCCAAAACATAAATGAAATAATCACAAGCCCTATTAAATCTGGAATATAATCGAGTAGAAATGCCTTTACGCAACGGCAGGCAAATGAATAATGCTTTGCACTTGTTCCAACAATTATTAACAACCAAACACCAATTGCAATGGTCAGTAATTCACTCACATTTTTTGGCTGTAAGTGTTTTAACAAAATAAACATCCCATAACTTGTCCATAATGAACCTATAAAGGCGATGAGATAAGGAACAGGGTCCCTCTTATCAATCTTAGTTTCATCTAATTCCCAAGCAACCAGCCATTGTTTTTTTAAGATAATGTACCAAAGACCAGATAAGCTAAAGTTTAGTATAGCTGCTGTAATTACAAAGATAAGCTCCGTTCCCATTTAAATCTCCTAAAATAAACCTAACCAATAAGCTACCATCGTACCGTACGATAGCAAAAATAGAATTCCAACAACTCGGTGTAATGCAAGCTTTGCAAAAGAAAGAATAACTAAAAGCAGGGCACCTAAAACAAGTCCCAAAATTTCAGCTTGATAATTAATATCCAGTTTAAAATCATAAACACCAAGTGAGCCTAGTATAAAAGCACAATTAAAAAAATTTGATCCTATAATATTTCCAACTATAAGTTCTGGATGTTTTTTCTTAACCGCGGCTAAGATAGTTGTTACTAACTCTGGAAATGAAGTTCCAAAAGCAATAAAAATAGCTGATATAATATACTCATCAATTCCGACTGCAACACCAAGGTCTGATCCAGACTTAACGAGTAGCTCTCCTCCAAGATATAACATTCCAAAACCGGCAAATAGCTTTAGTAGATCTACTTTTGATATAATAATATTATTTTGATCCTCAGTAGAGTCATCAGAGTTTTTAAAATCTTTCATCAGCATAAATAAGTAAAAACCGCATAACCCTATCAAGGGAGCTGCTGTAATTATAGTTAAGCTCTCTCTTGTTAAAACAAAAGCTAAAATCAGCCCGAGTACTAAATGTAGGACAAGCTGACTTCTCAACATCTTTTCCGATAAGTTCATCCTTACCAGTAGTGCTCCAATTCCCAGTATTAAAAACATATTAGCAATATTTGATCCAACCAGACTTCCAATTGCTATTCCTGACTTTCCTTGTACCCCTGCAATATGTCCTACAAAAAGCTCTGGAAGAGAAGTCCCCAGTCCAATCAGAAGCATTCCAATCATGAGAGGAGACAAACCAATCTTTTTTCCCACCTTCTCAGATGATTCCAGTGAGAATTCAGCTCCAAAGTATAAAAGAACAATTGAAAAAACAAGTAAGAGAGTTGAAATAAGCAATTAATAAGCCTTTAATATTATAAGTATATTAAGTATAATATACTTTATGATAGAAA
>JABJPQ010000299.1 GCA_018663815.1 Halobacteriovoraceae bacterium
AGCTACCAGCGAGACTGTTTTATCAATGGCAGATTTAACACAAAATACCTCTGAGTCCTCGCTATCAACTCTAGAAAATGTTCTTAAGCCATCTACAATCTTTCGAATTCGTTCATGTGAATTTGATATCTTTTTTATTTTATCACTAATATCTTCTTTGTTAATGGTCTCCTTTCTAAGCATCTTCTCTAACAAAGAAATATTTCCAACACATATTGCGAGAGGATTATTTATCTCATGCCCCACTCCTGCAGCGACAGATCCAATTGAAGCCAGTTTTGATTGATGTTGTAACGTTTTTTCAGCCTCTCTTTTGTCAGTAATATCCACCCTTATCGCTGTATAGCCAACTGCCTTTGCGTGGGAATCAAATATGGGAAGAATTGTGGCCATGACCCAGTACAAACTGCCGTCTTTTGATCTATTGCATACTTCTCCTTTCCAGATATTTTCTTTTTTAATTGTATCCCAGCAGTTACTCCAAAACTCTTTGGAGTGGGTCCCTGAGTTTAACAGACGGTGATTTTCACCTATGAGCTCTGCATCTGAGTATTGAGATATTTCTTTAAATTTTTCGTTGGCATAAGTTATACACCCATCCAGGTCCGTTTCTGAGACTAAAACTGCAACATCTAAACTTTTTTTATGCCTAATTAAGGTGACAGCTTTCTCTTTTAATTTTTCATTTAATTTAGTCGCTAAAAATCCTACCAGCCCCAAACTAGTAAACAAAATAAAGCATGTTACGATAAGTATGAGTTGAAAGTTTCTAAACACTTCATCACACTTTTTATAAGCAACCGCAATACCAACTAGTGTTTCGTCAACCGTGTTTTGAATACTGGTCTTTGTAATATTTTCAAATGCGAGAGCTCTGTGCTTACTATTCTCCAAGATATTTTGACTATGTTGTTTAACAACCCTAAGCAATAAAAAATCATTCTCTTTCTTTACAACCTCAGCATCTTTTTTACTAATATAAACATTTGCCACTAGTTTATATATACGACTTCTTTGTTGCTTAGTAATTGTGGTATCATTCGTTATTCTAGAACCCAATTTTTTAAAGAATAATTCTGAATTTCGAGAAGCAGAAATTGATGTTTTAATACTTTCAATATCACTTAAAATTAAGTCATATTTCTCTTTGAAATTCTTCCAATTATGCTTTATATAACTTCTGTCCTTTTGATCTATTTCTAAAATTGACTTATTTATCTCTTTAATAACGTTTTTAATAAAATCAAAATCATAGGAATCATTATCAACAAAACCCAATAGTTTATTTTCAACAACATGTAAGTTGTGTCCTAGTGTGATCACATTGAAGCGCAAAAGTTCAATTTGAGATCTTTTCTGGGCTGTTTTATTTAGCTTGTAAGCACTGACGACAACTGATGCAAAAACAAATATCAGGAATAGTCTTATTAGTATTTTCCCTGTGCGCTCACTCACTTGATAAGTTCTCCATCAACCTTCCCTGTTAATGTTTTAAGAAAGGCTTTAATCTCCTGAACTTCTTTTTTTGAAAATTTTATGCCAAGCTGATGAAACCCCATAAGCTCAATCGCTCGATCAAGTGTAGCAATGGATCCATCATGAAAATATGGAGCCGTGAGTGTTATATTTCTAAGGCTTGGTACTTTAAAAACAAATTTATCTCTTTCTTTTTTACTAATATTAAATTTACCATAATGAAATTTTTTATATTTTTTACTCTTATCAAAATATGGGATTATGACACCAAGTTTTTGAAATAAATTACCACCAATTCCTTCTCCTTGATGGCATGAAACACAACCATTATTAATAAATAATTTCAGGCCACTCTTTTCTTCTAAACTTAACTCAATTTTTCCTCTTAGGTATTCATCAAATTTCGAGTCAGGAGTTGAGAGCGATCGCTCAAACTCCACCAGAGCATTTTTTAAATTGTCACTTGTCATCTTAGAATTATAAATTTTTGTATAAAGCTTCATAATCGCTTTATCTTTTTGAAGTTTTTCTACAATATCATTCCAACTTGATCCAAACTCAACTTCACTACCTACTGGTCCATCTAATTGGTCCTCTAATGAAGCTGCTCGCCCATTCCAGGTTTGAACAAAATTCAGATGTGAATTATAAACAGTTGGGCTATTAAAATCACCGATTCGCTTTTGTGTTCCGGTAGAAGATTTTAAGTGATCTACTCCTCCAGCACCAAGATCATGACAAGAAAAGCAAGAAACGTCATTATTTTTTGAAAACCTTTTATCCTTATAAAGGATTAGGCCAAGCTTAACTTTGGCTGGATTTAAATTTTTTTCAGGTTTAATCGTAGTAAAGTAACTTTTTACTATTGCAAGTTGTATTTCATCAGCATTTACACTGCCTTTAAAAAAGCTGAGCAAAACCAAGCATATGATTAGATAATTATAAGTTCTCATATTATTATTCTAGCGCAATTTCAGTTATTTAACAGGCGGGACAAACCTCCACTTAAGTACTAAGAAAATCTAACTGACTATTCAAATCAGTTTTTAGTATTCTCAAATTAAAATTAATTAGTCATAATACCATTAGGGAGGAGCAGATTAATAATAAATCATTTTACAAGGTTATCTTATCCTACAAAGGAACTAAATACAGTGGTTGGCAATTTCAAACCGTAAACCCTGAAACAGTTCAAAACTATATTGAAAAGGTTTTAGCTAATATCGTAAACCATCAACCGTTTCAAGTCATTGGAGCAAGTCGAACGGATACTGGAGTGCATGCTTCTGGTCAAGTTCTTAAGATTATTCTGCCCAAAGAAATTATTCCCGATCAGCTCGTTATGGGCATGAATTCAAAGCTACCACCAGATATTAGAGTCGTTAGTGCAGAATTTGTAGATAAAAAATTTAATGTTAATAGAGATACAAAATCAAAGGAATATCATTACTACTTTACAGACAACAAAAGTCCTAATGCCATACTATCGGAGATAATCTGTTATATCCCTAGGACGTTAAATATTGAGCTTATTGAGAAAGCATGTGAACTGCTATTGGGTGAGCACGACTTTGCAAACTTTTGTGCTGAATCTTCTCGTGAGATGAATACAATTCGAAATATAACTTATTGCTCAATCGAGAAAGCTTCATTTGCTCCCTTTTCATCTGAAGTCTATTTCTTAAATATTCAAGCAGCTGGCTTTTTAAAATACATGGTGAGATATATCATGGGGGCCCTTATTGAAGTAGGGCAAGAAAAATTATCGTTCAAAGATTTTAAAAACTCCTTAACACCTGGAACTCATTCTCACTTCAAGAAGAAAGCTCCTGCGGTTGGATTGCACTTAATTAAAATTAATTATTAAACGATTTAAGAAGATAATGTTACCAATAAGACTTAACACTAGGATATTTATTATCAAAACAAATCACAAACTCCGATTTCTTGCCCCTTCTTCCGGCATGATTGATACTAACCACTTCAATAGTGTTTTGACCCTTTTTTAATTTTATAGTTAGCAAGTCTTCTTTAGTGGTTTTACGTTTTCCATTAATAATAACTTCAATATATTTTAGCCATGGCATACTGTGACTGAATTTTAAACATATTTTA
>JABJPQ010000237.1 GCA_018663815.1 Halobacteriovoraceae bacterium
AAGTGGCCAAAGAGAGCACTAAAGAGGAAGAAGATAAGATAGAACCTAAAGATACTGATGGTGATCTTAGTTCTTCTGATCCTGAGCCAACACCAGCATAGTATGATGGATAAAGTTATGGGGGTGATTAATATTACGCCCAACTCGTTTTCAAATACCACTGAAATTAATGATCAGGAATCGTTTAAGTCTAAGATGGATGATATTCTAGCTTGGGCCCAAATCGTTGATATAGGTGCAGAATCTACGGCACCATTTAATGAACCGATTACTGAAGAGCAAGAGCGAGAGAGATTTAATAATACTTTGATTCCTTATCTTCTGAATCAACCAGATCCCGAAACTACTATCTCAATTGATACTTACAAAGTTTCAGTTTTTAAATATGTTGCGACTAAGATTAATGAGTATTGGCCTAAGACTAAAATTATTTTTAACGATGTCTCAGGAAAGCTAGATGATACTTTGATTGATTTTTTTGAAAATTTTACTATTCCTTATGTTTATATTTATTCACATAATATGTGCCCAAACCGAGCTAAGACTAGTGATCATATGAAATATACAAGTGATGCAAGGGATTTGGAGTTTATTAAAGAAATGGTTGTCTATTTTTTGAATGGAATTACAGTTTTAAAAAAATACAATGTCAATTTTTGGATAGATCCATGCTTTGGTTTTTCAAAAACTCGTGAGCAAAATCATATATTACTAAAGCACTTTAAAACATTTCTATTACAAATACCTTACTCAATTTCTTGTGTCTACGGAATCTCAAAAAAATCATTTTTGAGATTCCCTAAAGACTTAGATGTTGTAGATCCAAAAAATATTATCATTCTGGAACAGATGCATACGGTTTTGCTTTATGATTTATTAAAAGACTCCATGCAAAGGGAGTTGATTATTAGAATGCATGATAAAGCACCAATGATCGCTGTTAATAATATCAAAAAGATATTTGATCTTTAAGCATATCCTCATTATCATTTAAGGATGGACATAAAAATAGGAGAGTTTGTTTTATACTCTCGTAACCCAGTTAGTTTGTTTCAGTTTCTTTCAAATGTTTTTGAGGTTCAAGCGGATGTAGTTGTTGATCAAACAATAAAGTTTAATTTATCTGGCGTCTCTTTCTTGATAGTAAAGACAGAGCTTGATATTGCAGCGGAAAATTACTTCTCTTTAATGGTAGGTTGTGTATCTGAACTTAAGGAGCTTGCTCAAACAATCGAGTTTTATTATTTTCGTACGCATTGCACAGACAAAACAGTTGAGTTGTGTGATCGAGTATTAACATTTACTGACCCCGATGGAAGAAAGTGGACAGTGAAAGAAAAATTTTTTGAACCTTTTCAAGTCACCACAGAGCATCAACTCCTCGATGTAAGAAACTGTTAGTTGTCAGTGAGTTTACACAATTTTAATATGTATCGGCACTGTGAAAGTATTCACAAATGAGGAAAAGGATATCTTATGACAAAATCACTTTTAATTTTAAGTATACTCATCAGCACGAGTAGCTTTGCTGCTACGAAAGGCATTAAGGTTATTTATGGTGATGATAACAGAGTTGACGTTATTGACTCTACAAACGCTATGTATGTTGAATTGTCACAATCAACAGCAGCGATGATTGGTAAAAGAAATGTTTCAAAACCTGCTTCAGGTGTGATCTCCATTAAAGGATCAACACTAGAGTCAATGGGTATGTGTAAGAGTGAAAGGTTTTCTCAGCAACCTACTGCTGCAAGTTGCTCAGGCTTTTTAGTTGGAGAGGATCTTCTTGTAACGGCCGGACATTGTATGCAAAGACAGTCAGACTGTAACAATAATAAATGGGTGTTTGATTATAAAATAGAAAGTAAGGCTAAGGCGTCGATTTCAGTTTCAGAGTCTAGCGTTTATTCTTGTAAAAAAATTATCAACCAGGTACTAAATAATTCTAATCAGGATGATTTTGCAATTATCCAACTTGATAGAAAAGTAACAGGTAGAAGAGTTCTTGATTATAGAAGATCTGGTAAGATCAAGAAAAATCAAGACATCGTAGTCATTGGGCATCCAACTGGTCTTCCCACAAAAATTGCTGACGGAGCCGTTGTTAGATCACTTAGCAAAAAATACTTTTCAGCTAACCTTGATACTTATGGTGGAAACTCAGGTTCAGCGGTTTTTAATGCTGATACAGGTGTGATTGAAGGTATCCTTGTAAGAGGTGCAACTGATTATGTATATGATAGCTCTCAAGGCTGTCGAGTAAGTAACGTTCTTAGTAATACATCTGGCCGAGGTGAAGATGTAACTTATATTACAAATATCCCAGAACTTCAAAACTAGATTTAATACAATATACTAGATTAAAAAGGTCCATTCTATGGGCCTTTTTTTTTGTTTTAAACTTACATCAGTTGACAAAATTCTAAGCAAAATTGAGAATTAAAGTTGAATATAATAAACGGAGTTATTATGAAACTATTTATGAGCGCATTATTATTTGTATCAACTCAAGTCATGGGAGCAACGATTGCTGTTATTGATAGTGGTGTTGATATTGAACACAAAGATTTATTAACAAAGTTATGGGTTAACTCTGCTGAAGTCGCAGATAATGGACGTGACGAAGACAAAAATGGTTATCAAGATGATGTTAATGGCTGGAATTTTGCTGAACAGAACAACCTTGTAATCGACAGAAAATATATTGGTACTTTTTCACAAGACCCATATAAATTTTTTGAAATTCAAGGTAAAATGTTTTTAAACCGAGCATCTGAAGCTGAGGTTACTTGGTTAAAAGAAAAAGTTCAAGATGCAGCTTTCTTAAAAGAAATGCAAATATTTGGTAACTTTGTACATGGTACTCACGTTGCCGGAATAACTGCAAATGAAAATAGTCACGCAAAAGTTATTGCAGTTAAGCTTATACCAACTGAAGTGAAACCAATCTTAAAAAAGTTCCAACAGAAAATTAATTCTAAGAACATTATTACCAAAGATTTTAGAATTAAATTACTTAAACAAGCACTTATTGCTCTTGCTGATCAACAAATGCTAATGTTAGAAGAAATTGCATTTTATGTCGGTAACCATGGAGCTGATATTGCTAATGGTTCGTTTGGGACTGGCTTTAATCAGGCACGTATGATCACTGATACCCTTTTTAAAATCATTATGTTTCGTAAGCCAAAGCCAGCTGAAAGTGAAGAGATGGCCATGGTTTTTCTTAACTCTTTAGTTTCCTCTGGAAAAGCAATGGTCGATGCGGCTCCTAAAACACTTTTTGTTTTTGCAGCTGGAAATGATGGAATGAAT
>JABJPQ010000541.1 GCA_018663815.1 Halobacteriovoraceae bacterium
GGAATGTATTGATGCTACTGCTAGAGATTCTCATAAGCTAGAAATCCCTACATTTGTTGTTGCCGATGCTGTAAGTACATCTAATTTAGTTGGACCCAATGGTGAGCTATTTCACTCAAAGCTAGTTCTTGGGATTACATTAGCTAATTTACACTCTAAGGTTGCCACAATTTTAGAAACACAGGCGATTCTAAACGAATAGAAAATACAGCATGTTGCAATTCTTGCAACGTATGTTTACTTCTTTGCTGTTTTACATTTATATCAACTCAATTATTTATACTCTTGTAACATAAACGTTTATTCAGGAGGTAAGCCATGCAAAAACTATTATTCATTTCTTTTTTACTCATTTCAAACTCGATTTTCGCCACGGATATGCAAATGCATAAAATGCAGCATGGATTCATTTTGTCAGAGGATGACTCCTTTGCAAGTCATCTTGTCGCAAAAGACCACCATAGCCAGCAAACAAATATTACAGGTCATCTCGATATCGACTCTGAAGTTGAGCATCAGTTTTATTTAGAGAGGAAAAATCAAAGCCATGGGAAAACATACTTTTTATTCCAAGCTCAGAGTTTAAACTTACCTGGACTTAAGGACGGGCAAACCTTGGAAGGACATATTATTGAGTCCAGTATCGGTGGCTATGACCCTTCAAATAAGATAGTTTCAAAGGCAACATTTTTTGTTGATAGGGTTCTTCTTAATTTAGTTAATCCCTTCTTTGTTAAAAAGTAGAGCATGTGATTTCTTTTATTTTTACACAAGTCGCTGAAATAATGAGATTATGCCATTGAGTTTCAATATCGCAGTTCGATAATCGGAGACGTTGGCTCAGAGTGGTCATCTGATGTACCACAGTAACTTTATGCTACACGCATACTTCAACAATTTAAGTCATTTATAAATCCCAAGTTGTGACACAACTTGCTTAACTAATCTTTTAATTAATCGGGAGGTTAGAAATGCAAGTGAACTTAAATCAAATCAACAATATGATTTATATTATTCGAGGTCAGAAGGTTATGCTTGATAGTGATTTGGCTAAACTTTATGGAGTTGAAACTAAATATTTAAATAAACAAGTTAAAAGAAATTCGAGTCGGTTTCCTGAGGACTTTATGTTCCAGTTAAAAGCTGAAGAGTATAAAGCTTTGAGGTTCCAATTTGGCACCTCAAAAGATGGAAAGGGTGGAAGACGCTATCAACCTATTGTTTTTACTGAACTCGGTGTCGCGATGCTGTCTAGTGTTTTGCGCTCTGAATGTGCTACTCAGGTGAATATTTCAATAATGAGAACTTTCGTTAAGCTGAGAAGTTACTATGCGTTTGAAGAAAGAATAGTGAAGAAGGTCGATGGGCTTGAACAAAATGTTACACACGTTTTCAAGGTGGTTTTTGAGAGATTGGATAAAGTTGAAAGTCTTCCAGACTCTATGTCAGAAGATCGAACAAAAATTGGTCTTAAGGATAAGAAATGAGTTTATCTGTGTAATGATACGTGAAAACGTATAGCTAAGTTATCTCTTCTAGTATGCTGTTTCGATATTTGTATACGTCGGGGCTCAGAAGTTACATCAGCTAATGATACTGAACAGGGCATAATTCATGACAGAAGTGATAATGTGATGTTGTACTTGAGGAATATCGATATGCTTTGGAAACTTGGTATAAAGAAAATATTCTAATTCTAGACGTTATTTTAATAATTACCTAAGTTGTATATTTCTTTCAACTTAGGTCGTTGCCTCTAGTGTCGCGGTTCAATACCTTGAGACGTTGAGGCACCACGTTGAAAGCGTATTTAAAAAACCAGAATCTAACCCATTCTGTTTTTTTTTGCTCTGAATTTTAAAATAACTATCGTACTATATTGAAATGAATTACGGCATCAAGCTAACACTATTCACTTTTCTTATCTTATGTCTTGGAACACAAGGCTTATTTTTCAATAGTGCTGAGGATATTAATTCTCACTTCGAAAACTATTCTGATTTTAGTGAAACTCATCATGATAATATTGCAGATGTTGAACATTCACATTCTCACAAGCATAGTGAAGAGGGAGAAGAGCACGAGCATCATCATGACCACTCAAGTACAGCTCAACCATCAATTAAATTACTAGCAAGTATTTCATTTAAAATTATAGAAGTGGCTTATGAAAAATTAGAAAACAATTATTCTACTAAAGCTATGCACTCAACAGGCCATCCATCTTCCATTTTTAGACCTCCTATCGTTTAGTTTATTTTTAATTAAAACTAATTTATATATAGGAGAAATATATGTTTAAACTTTTATTAAGTTTCATTCCACTATTGTGGTCTGCAAACTCACTTGCACATGGGATTAGCCCTGAAGCAAGGCAAGCTATGATTGACGGGGGATACCTTCGATATATCATGCTCGGTGCCGAACACATGATTACGGGGTACGATCATTTACTATTTTTATTTGGAGTAATATTCTTTTTAACGAGCTTTAAAGATATCGTTAAATTCATAAGCATATTTACACTTGGCCATAGTATCACATTAATCTTTGCTACATTTTTAGGTATCACAGCAAACTATTGGTTAATTGATGCTGTTATCGCTTTAAGTGTTTGTTACAAAGGCTTTGATAATAATAACGGATTTAAGGATTATTTTGGCTTTAAGAAAGCACCAAACCTCCTGTGGATGGTCTTTATCTTTGGATTAATCCATGGCTTTGGATTATCTACTAGGCTTCAACAATTACCTTTAGGTGAGAAGGGAAGCACTATGCTTGGAAGGATTATTTCTTTTAATATTGGTGTCGAGCTTGGGCAAATAATAGCGCTAACAATCATGTTATTTATTTTATCGACCTTTAGAAAGACGGATTTCTTTAAACGCTTTTCGAAGGTTGCTAATGATGGATTGATCCTGGCTGGATTCATGTTGCTCTTGATGCAGTTACATGGATACCTGCATACCTCAAGTCCAGATGAGTTTGGTTTTTCTGAAGATAA
>JABJPQ010000266.1 GCA_018663815.1 Halobacteriovoraceae bacterium
TTATAACCAAAAATTGAATCGGCCTGATCAATATAATGGAGTTGCTCTCTAGCCGAGTTTTCTGAAAACTGAATGGCCATTAATTCTTCAGGAGATTTATCTTCCAGAATAAAACATGGCGCTTCTGTCATTTCTTTTATGGTACTCATTGCACGGAAACGACGTTCCCCACAAATTAAAACATACTTACTTCCCTCACGGTGAATAACCAGGGGTTGAATCAATCCATTTTCTTTAATATTTGCAGCTAACTCTGCAATAGAGTCATCATTAAATTTTGTTCGGACTTGTTTTTTAACGCTAATTTTGGATAGTTTTATATTATCAAGCTGAGCACCCTTTAAAAGTTTTTCATCATTTAATCTGAAAATATTCTCATCTAAGTGGGTTGTAATATCTTTTGTATTTCTATTTTTTTTTGAAACTCTAGCTGCAAATTTCTTGGCCATAATAAGATCTCCGTATCTTAAAGGTAATTTAGTCTCTTTGTTCCTCGATAAAGCCTAATGAGTCCCAAAGCTTAGTATAGTCTTTTTTACCTTTAGACTTTCGATTCATTAGAAAAACTGGTTTTCTAAGTGAGATAGACTCTTGCATATCAACTAAATTTCTAATTGCTGGAGTAACATTAAATGATTGGGCTAGTTCTTCTAGACGAACTTGTTCAATTTTTCTTCTTGCATTAACCATTGACGGAATAATATTGAATTCTAATTTAGGATTTTCTGAGTCTTTAATGATTTCAAAAGTATCCATTAATTCTTCCAGACCATCAATTGAGTAGTCTTGAGCCTGAGTAGGGATAAGAACTTTATCACTGGCAACAAGGGCCATAATAAGCTCATCACCTAGCATTGGCGGAGTATCGATAACAATATAATCGTATTTCTCCATTAATGGCTCTAGCCTTAATCTTAATAATCTTTCTTTTCTGCCCGCATTTTTTCTCACTTCAGCTTCAGATAAAATAAGTAGTTTTGCGAGGTTGGCAAGGTGTCTACTGGCAGGAACAACGTCTAAATTTGCATGAAACTCATGCTTACCTTCCGAGTGGCAAATAACATCTTCAAAATCAACATCACCAATTAACCATTCAGGTATTAGAGTTCTTCTGACATCAACCCCAAGAGTTGATGATAAATTGGCTTGTGAATCCAGATCAACAACTAATACTTTATTACCACTATGAGCTAAAAAAGTTGATAGTTGGTAGGCTTGCATTGTTTTACCAACACCACCCTTATTATTTGCAATTGTAATCACTTTTGCCATTGTCAAACTCCCTGTCGACATTAAATATTCATCCTAAGTAAAATGGTAAGTTAGCTATCACACTACGTCAAATAAACATCAGGCCTAAACAGCTTAGCGCCACAATGCACAAAACGTATTTTTGACACTCTACCATTGCAGTTTTAGTATCTGCCCATGATAAATATCTATGAAGAAAATCAAGACCACTTACCAACTATCCAAGCGAATGACTTATCCGATGAACAAGTCCTCACAGAACTTTTTGAGCTTAAAAAAGATCTCGGTGAGCAAGTTGTTGTCCTTGGCCATCATTATCAACAAGATGATGTTATCTCACTCGCTGATCACAAAGGTGATTCACTTCAACTCGCCAAAGAAGCTGCCAAGTTAAGTGCTAAGTATATTATTTTTTGTGGTGTACACTTCATGGCCGAAACAGCGGATATGCTTACGAGCGAAGATCAACATGTCATCTTACCAGATATGAACGCAGGCTGTTCAATGGCCGACATGGCCAATAGATCCGAAATAGATCGTGCTTGGAAAAATATTAAAAGTTGCACCAATGATACAATTACTCCCATCACCTATATTAATTGTGATGCTCAATTGAAAGATTTTGTAGGTGCTAACGGAGGTGCAATTTGTACATCTTCTAATGCTGAAAAAGTTATTACTTGGGCACTTAAGCAAGGGGAAAAATTACTCTTCTTTCCCGACCAACATCTCGGCCGAAATACGTGTTCGCAATTAGGAATTGAACTTGATGAAATGATTGTCTACGATCCCAACAAACAATTTGGTGGAGTTACCCCTGAACAAATTAAAA
>JABJPQ010000274.1 GCA_018663815.1 Halobacteriovoraceae bacterium
ACAGTAGAAGACTTCTCAACGCTACTAGACAATGAAAGAGTTGTTTATGGAGATGATCTTATTAATGCTTATACTAAAATTGCAAAATTGGCTCATGCAAATAGTATACAATAAACTCTTATTTTTATTATTTTTTGTCATAACAACTATCTCTTTCCATACTCAAGCGATGGAAAGAGAAGTGGTTATAATGACCTCAGTTTCACAACCCAAGCAACTTCCTTTTTGGATGTCAAAAAATTATAATCTTTCACAGGACATTGAAAATCGCTTTGATAGTTTACTTAAATCCTCTGGCTACAAAGTTGTCTATATTCACAATGCGAATGCTGAAACTTTATCAAGGTACCTGGAATCACCCAGTACATTAGCCCTTTTTTGGATTTCTCATGCTTCCAAAGCGGTAAAGATCAGTGACTTTTTTTCTTTATCCTCAACAATTACCGATATTTCCGGCAATAATCTTAGAGATGTTTTTCAAAAAGTTAATCCAAACCTCAAGTTTTTATCTATTTTAGGTTGTGAAGCAAAATCAATTATCAATCAATTTAAAAAGCAAAAAAAATACCACCCAAGCTTTATTATCCATTCATTTGAAAAAAAGGTCTCACTTTTTTCCGCTATAAATCAAGCAATCATTGCAAGTGCTAGTGTTCTCGATCAAAGCCCAAAACAGATGTCTCAAGGATCACTATGCTTAGCAGGAAGGCAAAAAAGAGGATGCAGAAGAAATAAAATAATAGGAAAAGAAGAGCTTTTTGAACTGGAAGAAACAGAGGTAATAAAGAGTATGGTAAATATTAACCACTCTAATTTAATTATAATTAAAAATACGAACCCTGAATATGCTGCAATTTTGACAGTGAATAAAGAATTTATAGGAGTATTAAAAAAGGGAGCAGAAGATCAACATTTTTCACTACCGAATAATCTAGCTCATAAAAAACTCAAGCTTAAAATTAAATATGAAAAATCCATCCTCACTAAAGCTGAACCTAACATGCCTTTAACTATAGAAGGTATTTCTCACGACTATAATGTTAGTTACTTACAAGACAAAGACGGTAATGTTAATGGTCAACATGCAAACTATTATTATCTAAATAAAGTACAGTAAATTTACTCTAAATACTTAAGCCCAACAGCGCACACATCAATATTGACAATATTTATCCATACAACTTCCGCTCGGATAGCCTTCTCCATACGGTACTGCATCGATTCCAAGTCAAAACTTCCCTGCATAAATTCAACTTGCTCGGTTGGTTTAAGCTTTGAAGTTGTATTTATAGCAAGCCGACATCCACTTTTAGATTGATTTAAAATAACTCCATGAATAAGTGAACTACTCTTATCAATTCGCACTACTCCCACCTGGAACTTACCCTCAAGATATCTTTTTTCGCATCTTTTAAAATCAAACTCTGGCGGCCCTTCTTGTTCAATTTTGGTCGCTTCCTGTTCCTTTGCTTCACTAGCATCAATAACTTCTTTAATGGCATCATAATCATATGGCTTGTGCAAAACGTAATCAATAAAGTTTAAGTTTTCTAGTCGAATATTATGATCGCCGGTATGAAGAATAACTGAGATACTTGGCTTGTTTTTTTTGATAATTTCACAAAGTTCAGCACCATTAGATTTTGGCATATAGTAATCACAAATCACAAGTGAGATTATATCCTTTTGTTGCCTAAAAATTTCCAAACCATCCATCGGATCTAGCGAAACGAACACTTTGTAACTAGGAAGACCGTAAATCTCTAAAAAGCTTTTTAGGGTATCGATCATCTCTTCGTTATCATCGATTATTAAAACACCATCAATCATTCTAAACTCTCTGTTAATAGATTTGCAGTATATTCTAACATATTTTAGCCTTATAAAATATATGCCTATGGAATTTTCGGTACTTCATGTAGATGTTAAAGATGCCCCCATTTTTTGCTTTAAATAGTTGGCAGATTTGAGTAAGCCTAACGAATTAAACAAAAATCATTGGTTATAAAAAGACTGAATCATCACCACCAGCTGTGTTGATTCAATAAGAACCATTGATAATGAGTTATTTAGCTCTTGTATTTCTCCAACAACACTAATCGGTTTGCGCCTAAAGTGGCAACAATTAGACCCACAAAAAATTATATAACGCTCCCTTATTGTACTTATCCCTCTAAAATCACTTTATGAAAGCAATTTCCTCTCAAAAAATATCACTTAGCAGTAAACTAATTAAAACAATTTCTTTTTTAAAGGGGCACAATGAAAACACAAATTAGCATTATAGTTTTTTTAGTATTCATCACAGGGTGCCGCCCAGAGCAAGAAGCAACAAGCTTTAATAATATCATAAGAGGTGAACAAAATGTCGAGGCTCCCCAGTCTTCAGACACATCAAATATATTTAACTCAGAC
>JABJPQ010000543.1 GCA_018663815.1 Halobacteriovoraceae bacterium
ATTGGTGCTTTAATTGGACCTGGTGGAAAAAACATTAAGGCCATCCAAGAGAAGTATGAAGTGTCGATTGAGATCACAGAAGAAGGTCTCGTAAAAGTTCTTGGTACTAGCTCTGAAGTACTTTCTAAAGTATGTGCACTTATCGATTTACAAATAACTGGTCCAAGTAAAGACACAGAATATGATGCTACTGTTGTGACAATTAAAGAGTATGGAGCTTTTGTTGATATCGCTGATGGTGTTTCTGGACTTGTTCATGTATCTGAAATGGCCGATGAACGTGTTAAAGATCCTAATGATTACGTATCAGAAGGGGATATCATTAAAGTTAAAGTTTTAGATGTAGATCGATTTGGAAAAGTAAAGCTTTCTGCTAAAGCGATTAAGTCTTTAACAAGTAAGAATGCATAAGTCTAAGTACTATAACAAAACAAAATTAGATTTTCTAGGAAAGGGACCTATTTATAGGTCTCTTTTTGATAATGGAAGTGTTTATTTATTTCACCATGCCAGTGGATTTGCCGGGGCAAAAGTCTCATTAAATATTTTAGCCGGCTCGATGTTTGAAACAACATCTCAGCACGGTGTTGCTCACATACTTGAACATTTAATTTTTAAAGAAATAAAGACTAACTTGATTCAGGAAATGGAACTTATAGGTGCTGAAGTTAATGCCTATACTTATAAAGAAAGTATGTGTTTTGAAATGAGCTGTTTAGCTTCTAAGCTTGATCTATTGCTAACCAAATTCTTAGATATCTTTTTAGAGTTAGAGTTTTCAGATGAGCAATTTGAGAAAGAAAAAAAAGTAGTCATTCAGGAATTGAAAGAAGATATGGATGACTTCGAAACACAAGGAATGGAATACTTGTTTCAAAAAAATTTTGGGAATGCGCTTGGACACCCTATTGGTGGGAGCGTTGCTCATATTAAAAAATTCTCGATTGTAGATATTAAGAGATTTTATCGGAAATATTTTCGGCCAGAAAGAATTATTTTAACTGTTGTTTCGGGAGAGGACAAATTTTGTTTCTCAGATCGGTTTAATCATATTATGCATAGAAGGTTTGGAGTTTCAAAGCAAAAACCTTTTAGGCTAAAAGCCAGTAATAGAGTATCAAAACTCAATCATATTGTTTCCAAGCAAAAGAAAAAAATGGAGTCAGCAATTTTATTATTTTCTTTTAATGGACCTTCTTTAAACGCAACATCCTATTATGATTACTTAGCTTTAGATGAACTTCTATTTGAGGGAATGTCGTCATTATTATTTAAAAAACTGCGTGAAGAAGATGCCCTTGTGTATGGACTAGGGTCCTCGATAAATTCATTTGGAGCGAGCGGTAGTTATATTATGATTTTTAATACTCAAAACAAGCATATTTCAAAGATTAAATCCTCTATAAAAGAGGTGTTTTCAGCTGTGATTAAAGATGGTGTATGCCCAAAAAAAATTGAGAATATTAAGACACGATTACTTGATGCTTGGGAGCTAATGTTTGATAGCTTGGATGAAAGAGTCGATTTTCTAATTGATGATGAAGTTTATCTACTTGATTCGATGAGGATGATAGATGTTAAACAAAAAATTGAACAAGTCTCTTTAAAAAACATTCAAAATATATTAAAAAATATTTACTTAAAAAATGATTACTCACAATTACATTTATTACAACATAGGGGTTAAAAATGAGTACAGTGAAAATTAAGACATTAGAACATTTCGATTCAAAACTTCCATTGCCTTGTTATGAAACGATAGATGCTGCTGGGGCAGACCTGCGTGCCAGCTTAGAAAATAAAGATACATTAACTATTAAGTCAGGAGAAAGGCTACTGATACCAACCGGTTTATCATTTGAAATTGAGCCGGGTTTTGAAGTTCAGGTTAGACCGAGGTCAGGCTTATCCTTAAAAACAAATTTACTAGTGGTTAATTCCCCGGGAACAATAGATGCTGATTATAGAGGAGAGGTGAAAATTATTATGGGAAATTTCGGTGACGAAGATGCCATCATTAATCATGGAGATCGAATTGCTCAAATGATTTTAGCTCCCATTACTCAAGCAAAATTTGAAATTGTAAAAGAATTATCAGATACTGAAAGAGGCTCAGGTGGGTTTGGGTCAACAGGTATTAAATAAGGATCTGTATGGATATCAGTATTGAGTATAGTCAAGTTGAAAGTAAAAATGATGCTTACCTGGCAGTTAAAAGCGCTATAACGCCTGAGTTATTGGCAAGATTTCAAGTTAAAGCAACGATTGACTACTTTGATGATTATATTATGGCCAAAGGGAAGGGCTTTAAATTAAAGATGGAATTTAATACGAGTAGTTGTGATGTGTACCTTGATTTAGCGTTTCTTTTAAAACCGTTACGGGCAAAAATCACAGATGCAATTGAAAAACAAATAAAACGAGTTGTTTAATACTTAATGAGGTTTATATGTATAAGATAAAGGTAATTCCAGAAAATAAAGTCATCGAAGTCAATCAAGGTGACAATTTAAGAACGTCTTTGATTGCTGCAGGGTTTGAAATTAAATCTCCTTGTGGTGGTTGTGCTAGCTGTGCTCAGTGTGTGGTAAAGATTGTTACAGGTTGCGATAATTTAAATGAAATTCCATTTGAGGAAAGACAATTATTAGGTAATGTTTTTCACTTAACAGCGGAAAGACTTTCATGCCAAACAATTGTCAACGGAGATATTGAGGTCGATATTTCACAGCATATGATAAGTAAGAAAGAACCATCTCACGTTTTAAGAAGAACTCGTAAAGAGGCAGATGATATTATTGAGCAAAGAAGAGAGAATAGTAAAAATAAACCTCAAAAACAAGGCGGCTTTAAAAAACCAAAATCGTTTACATCAATCGATGACAAGTAATCGGAAGAGTAGAGTATGACCGCACAAAGTTTTCCGACAAAAGAAAAATTTCCGAAACAAATACAATATATTGTATGGAATGAAGCCTGTGAACGATATTCATACTATGGAATGCGATCAATTCTGGTTATTTTTCTTGTTAGCTATTTAGGACTTGAAAAATTCCAGGCGACTTCAGATTACCATATATTTGCAGGAGCTTGTTATTTGTTTCCGGTCCTAGGGGCATATCTCTCAGACAGATTTTTGGGTAAATACAAAACAATTATTACGCTATCTATTGTCTACTGTTTTGGACATTTATTTTTAGCGCTATTTGAGCATAGCCAACTTGGGTTCTATACAGGGCTTGGTTTAATTGCTATCGGCTCTGGAGGTATTAAACCATGTGTATCGGCTCATGTCGGTGATCAATTTAAACCGTCTCAAAAAGAAAGTTTACAAAAGGTTTTTGATTTATTTTATTTTATGATTAATTTTGGATCATTTTTTTCGA
>JABJPQ010000544.1 GCA_018663815.1 Halobacteriovoraceae bacterium
CTTTTGAAATTATTCAAAGCTTCTCAAAAGACGAAAGTAAAAAACTCGGAGCAGAGGCGGTAAATAATCTCGGTGCAGAATTAGTAAATAGATATTTTAACAAAGGTCATCAATACCAAGTTGTAACTCATACAGATACTAAGCACTTTCATAATCAGATTTTAGTGAACCCTGTTAGCTATAAAACAGGAAAGCGAGAAATTACTAATGAAAAAAAGCATCTGTATAATCTAAGAACTACATCTAACCAAATTTCATTGGAGAATGGATTATCAATCATTCGGGAAACTGACAAAGAGAAATCTATCAAATTGCCCAAAAAGGTTCAAGAGATTCAACGTAGAGCTGGAAATTCTTATCGTCTTGATCTTTTTCAAAAAGCAGAACTTGCGAGAAGCTTATCAACAAATTTCGATGAATATGTCGGCTATCTTAATGAGTTCTCTGTGAAAGTAGCAATAACTGAAAAGAGAATTACATATTTTTATGAAGGGCACGACAAAGGCATCAGAGGTGATAAACTCGGAAAAAAATACGACAAAAAGGGATTGATTCAAAACTTTAAAGACAATGATGTATTGTTTTTAAATCAACCACAGTTAAGGAGTAAAATAAGAGATGGAATCAGCGATTTTAAAAATGGAAAAGGAGATTCTTTGGGAGTTCCAAGCTCATTACTTCTGGGTGGAAGAACTGCACAAGATATTAAAGGGCAAAATTACGAATCTTTCACTAAAAGTAACCGTCGCGGTGATCGTACTCCTTTGCCTACAGATCATGATCTTAGGAACTCTATTATTCCTATTAGTGAAATAAGAAAGGCATCACAAAGCGACATTCAGGAATATTGTAAAAAACAAAAGATAGCATTAAGTGAAGACCAAAAAGGAAACAAAGTTTTGAAAGGTCGTGAATTTATTTCTATTGATGGCTATAGATGGAATAACACCAAAAACAAAACTACAGGCTCATTAATTGATTTTGTTGCTAGTCACGAAAATTCAAGCTATTTAGGAGCAATTTCAAAGATTACAGGTAATAAAAATCTTTTATTACTTGAGCTATATTTTGGAGAGGTTAAAAGACCTTATACTTCGTTTCATATACCCAAGAATAAACAAGAAAAGGCTAATCTCTCTAAATTAAAAGTGCAAAAATTTTTAAAGCATCACGGAATTAAAGAAAACCTCGCTGACGACTTATTCAAACGTAAAAAAGTACAAGTTGATAAGAAAGGTAGCATTTGGTTTTATCCTGATGATAACAACCAAGAGGCATTAGAATTCACTTTAGACAGCGATAAGAATTATAAATCTAAGCGTCATGGTGATACTAAAAGTCCTTTTGTAAGTTCAAAGAAAAATGAGAAAAATGTAACCGTTTTTCCTGATTTTTTAAGTTTTCTCAAAACTAAGGGAAAAAATTCATTTAATGAGAATAAGTCAAAATCAGAACTGGTTTTGATGGGTCTTGAAGAAAAGTCTTTACACATTTTTTTAGCACATAATCCTAATGTGAAAGGAATTGATATTGTTGAGTCAAAAGATAAAGGACTACAAGCGAATCAATGGAATTTCATCGACAAGCTAAAAAAAGACCTAAAACCCTATGGGATTACGGTTAATTCAATTTCTGTAGATATGGCGATTAAGAAAAACAGAAGTATTGATATTAGTTTTTAACTTTAAACAAACGGAGAATATTATTATGGAACAAAATACACTAAATAAAACAGTCAAAACAAATACTAAAAAAACAGATTCCTCTGCTATTCGCTTTGACAAGGCCTTTATGAAAACAATTTCAAAAATTGTTGATAAGGCCAACAAAAAACAATTCGGAAGAAAGGTTAAACCAAAGACAATTCTTGTCAATATGCTATCTCTGCTTGACGAAAATCTGATTGATAAAGTTATTAAAATGTCTCAAGAGAATTCACTTACTCATAAGGATAAAAAAGAACTGTTTTTGAAGGAAAATCTTTCAAAATTCAGTGGTTCTGCTGAAGAAATGGAAGCGAAAATGATGGAGCATTTCAAGGGCTATTTGTCACAAAACCCTGTTTAGTTTTGTGACAAATTTTAAAGCTTTATGTACCCCCAAATGCATTTTTTATGCTTGGCCAAGTGAGGAGAATTTGATATGGTAGTAGCTAATTGTCAGAGTAGTTCGAGTGAAAAAACTGACAGTAACGAGAGTGTTAGTCACGAAATGTGCGACTCTGGTTTGTTCTTTGACAATTTAATATGGATGACGACTGAAGATACTGCAAAATATCTTCGGAAAACAGTAAATGCAATCAGGATTATGGTTCACAGACGAGTTCTAAGGGCCAGAAAATTCAGAAACAGATTGTATTTTAGACGAGAAGAATTGGATGAATTGCTAGAATCCTCTTTCCTACAAGGAGGAATCTAATGGCAATAACATCTTATAAAAACAATGGTGAGACTTACTTTAAAGTCTATGTCCAAGCTAGAGGTAAAAATGACGTATCTTTAAGGCTTCAAAGAAGACGCTTAAAGATCGTTACAATGGCCGAAGCTCGGAAGATAGAAAAGAAGCTCTACAAAACCGTCTACGAGGAAATAGCCAAGATTGAAGGCAGAGGCCTCAAGTGGGCCGATATTATCGACAGATGGGCCACGAGTGCTAAATTAGGTTATCTGGGAGATAGATACTCTCAAGATTATCAAATTAGTGAACATACCAATCGCTTACGGCGATATACAAAAGAATGGTTAAATGTTCTTGCAAGTGACCTAACTAGAGGTGATGGACGTAGAGTTTTAAACTTCGCCGAGGAACAAGGATTAGCTCAAGCTACCATCAGAGGTATAAAGTCCTCTATAAACACCGTTTATAAATGGGGCATTGAAGAAAAACTAATCATTGGAACTCATACCACACCAGTAGAAAGACTAAGTGTAAAAAAGAAAGTTGAAAAAGTTATTAAGATTTTATCTTTAGAGGAAATCAAAACTTTTTTAAATGAAGCAAGGAGTATAGATCATCCTTGGTATCATATTTGGACTTTCGCTTTTCTAACTGGAATGAGAAGTGGTGAGCTAATGGCGTTACAATGGAAAGATATTGATTTTGA
>JABJPQ010000390.1 GCA_018663815.1 Halobacteriovoraceae bacterium
GCCATTGATTACAGTCGGAAGTTCGCCCAATACAAATCTACCGAGGATATTATGGGGTCAGATACAATTGATAGTTTTGGCTTTCGCTTTAACTATGGCCTACTCGCTTTCAAATTAGGATGGTCTAGTCATGCCTTTGATGACACAGACAACAAACACGACGGTGGAACTTATACCGGTGTCGGGTTTGATATTTATTTAAAAAAGTTTTCTTTTTACATGGATATTACTGATCACTATCTTGAGGACAGGAAAACGCATATCGCCGGAGGAGACATAGGTCTTCGATATCACTTTGGTGGTACATCCGAGATATAAGTATAAAGATTACAAGACTTGTATTCAACCTCTATCAAGCAAGATAAACCACTTTTATGAAAATCTTTTTTTTCTTACCCCTTTTATGGTCATCGATTTGCTTTAGTTTAAGCTCACCGTTTGATTCAAGCATCCCACAAGTTAGTATTAAAAACACTCATGCGGTTGGGGAGTATGATAAAATTTTTCGAGGACAAGCTCCTCTGGGAAAAGTTGAAGAGCTTGTTGAGTTTGGCATCACTGATATTTTAATTTTTAAAAATCAAACTAAAAATGAAATAGATAAAGAGTATACTGAAATTAACAATAAGGCTGCGGGCCTTCTTAATACTCATCAAATTAACTTCCAATGGCACGATTACAGCTCCTATCAACTTGCATGCGAACAAACGATTGAAGCTTTAGAATATATTCGCTCAATACATTTTTCGTTAAATAAAAAACTCTTTTTCCATTGTACCGTTGGTGAGGACAGAACAGGCATGCTTGCTGGAATATGGCGAATTCTGTCTCAGGGTTATTCAACTAAACAAGCTTTTTATTATGAAATGTGTGAAAATGGATATGGGAAGGGTAACCCTAATAAGCCAGCCTATGTTTACAATGAAATTCGATCAGACCTTACGCCACTGTATCTTTACCTTGCAAATAAAATAAAAACTGGAAAGCTTAGTCTTAGAAATTTAAATACGGATATTTGTATTGATAATATCTCACGCAAGCATAATCTAAAGTGCTACACATCGAGTCTATTTAATAATAATTAATTCACCAGATTATTTAAAATTTTTCTCGCTTAATAAGTTTCCACACAATTTCTAAGTGAGCATAAATGGTATTCATCAATCTCATTTTAGAAACTCCAAACTCCCGTGTTTTTAGCACTGTAGGGACTTCACTAATTTTATAATTTCGCTTAATTGCACTTATCATCATTTCAGCAACAAAAGCAAAGTCACTTCTTGTCCCAACTAAAACATCAATTTTATCTCGTTTTATAACCCTTACCATCGCCGTAAATGTATACATTTTTTTCCAAAGTAGTATTATATAAATAAGTGTAATACCTTTACTTAAAAGTAGTCTCCACTCGGGAACACCATCGACACGACCATCTGGATGATAGGGTGAAACTGTTACAAGGTCATATCCCTTATTTATTTCATCAATGAGATCAAATAATATTTTAGGCTCATAAGTACAATCACTATCTAAAAATGCAACTAAATCTTCATCCGTTATGCTTTTTATAGCAGTCTGTAACGCCATCCCTAGATTTTGATTAACTGTATGCTGAATTATTTTTACCGATTCTAGTCTTGCTACATTTTTACTTAGAAGTAGGTGTGTACTATCAGTGCTTCCATCGTCCACAAACAAAAAAGAACATATGTATAGCTCTGAAAGTTTTTTATCAATTTTTTCAAGCTCTAGAAAAAGCTGTTCAATTGACTCCTCCTCGTTATAACAAGGAATTATTATAATTAATTTTTGTTTATTCATGCATTCTCCACATTTAACGACAAAATCTCGACTTCGTTTATAACCACTTTTATTGGTTTCATGCTTGGATGATAATTATCCAGAACCCACTCATTTATCAACTTATATAGGTCTGACTTTGTACTCGCGGCTAATGATATAAGCTCATTTTTACCTACGGCAAAAAATTTCCCAGACGCTAGATCCTTCCTTATTTCCACCTTCAAAACTTTGGCCGTAGGGTGACTTGCAACCAAATGAATGAACCACCAATGAGACATTGCTCCCATAAGAACAAATACGTGGAAAACCTCATGTGGACCTATCACACCATCAACGACTACTGGCCACCTTACAAATTCTAATACAGCACCAATCGAATAAGCAGCACCACCCAAGATGAGAAATGAATAATTTAGCTCAGAGTAAAATTTCTTAAGCATCCACATTGATATCACGCCCATCCAACCCAATGATAAAAAAAACATTAAACTAAGCCATTCAGGAATTGTACTAAAGAAAATCATTTGTAAAGTCAGACCCACAATCGCAACGAGCAATACTGGCGCTAAGATCCCCCACCTTTTTCTCCCTCTAAATAGGATCATATGCATGGGAATAAATGATCCTGCGATCAAAATCCAGATACCTGCATAGTCCAAGTGTCGTAAGACGTACCTTGGAGTTAAAGCTGGCTCCAACAAATGATAAACACCACTCATTGAAAATAGAAAGATAAGACTTAATGAGTAGAGTAATAAAGCAATTAACCTTTCATTATTATTTTTAGCTTTTATTATCAAAAAAAACATCCCAATAAAAAAAACCACCGCACCTAAGAGGTGAGAAATGCTACTGAATGGTTCACTAAAACCTGGAATCTGGATAATATTCATACAACCTCTTTCGTTGTATATATTAACATAATTTTGTTAGAAATATCTTTTGCTTTCTCTAAGTAATCCCAGAAAACAATCAAGCTCTACCATTTTGCTCCACTTAATATTTTTTTAGCTAAATTACTCATGAAGCTTTACAGAATTTCGATAAGATAATATGAAACTCGTTTGCGTTTTTATATTCGTATTCATTTCTCACGCTATCTTTCCAAGTGATAATGTCTGTCTTTCTCAGATGTTAGAACAGCTTCTAAAGGAACAATTACCCGCTATCAGATCTCACCCAGACCTACTTGGTATTAAAAATATTAAAGTAGGAAAAACTGCTTATCTGCCAAGTAAAGGTTTTGATCCAAGATCAAAGCTTAGTTTAAAAACGAATGATGTAACCCAAGTTACAATAACAAAGATTGAATTCAAAGAAGGCTTTGGAAAAGTTGTTTTCGTTAGTTCCCCAGAAATAGGAACCTCCCCAATACCTATAAGTCGATTCGTTCAAAATGCTTACTCCAGAAAAGATTTTGCTCAGAGGTCACCCTTTACCCAGGATGAATTCGTCGAAATTGCACCAACCTCAGCCAACTACACAAATACAACTTATCCGCCTATTGGTCAATTTCAAGGCGTCTTTGACGAGGATCAATACATTGTTTCAACAAGACTTAGCAAGCCTGGCTCAACTCAGTTGAACACACTTATCAATAAAAATGATATCAAAGGATTTTCTGGCAGTACTCCGGAAAAACTACAGCAATCTCTTAAGCCATTTTTAGATATTAAACTTTTTTTTGTGGCTGGTGAAAGGATTCGTTTTCGTGATAAAAATGGCTTTTTACAATCAGGTTTATTTTATAATTCTAATAATAATATCGCCAAAATTAATGTTGCTGGAAAAATTCAAGAAGTTAATATTAACGAAATTTTTAAAAACTCAAATACTCACCCCCCTAAAACTCCAAGTTATAAAGCTGATTGGATACTCGTTAAAGACGAAAGTCCAACGGGGTCATACCGTGATTTATTAAATGCAGGTGCCAAGATTACATCAACAACGGAATTCCATCTAATGCATGATCAAGAGCGTTTTGAAACTCTTATAAAATTTATTAAAGCAAAAATCCCTTGGACTGCTGCTGCAAACTTTGGAGAAGAGAATGGACTCAATACCTATAACAAGCTTATTTGTACTGGCGTTGGTGTCTGTCGGCATAATAGCTTAGTACTAGCTTCAATATTATCAGAGGCAGGTTATCGAGTCCGACCAACGGCATATTTTCCAGGTGCCAATCGCGAAGGTCATGCATGGCTAGAAGTTGATTCGGTTCAAGCCGACGGCAAAATCATTACCTATATCCTAGATCCGTCGACACCAGATATTCTATTTTCAAAACCACTTGAGAACGCTCAAAA